>NZ_BAAHCA010000395.1:0-4418 GCF_054776295.1 Streptomyces sparsus | reverse complement strand
GGGACGAGCCAGGGGCCCGTCCCGGGCCGCAACGCCGCACGGGAGGCGCCCGGGGTCACTGGGCGCCGGGGCGCACCAGGCCGCTCTCGTAGGCGTACACCGCGGCCTGCACGCGGTCGCGCAGCCCCAGCTTCGTCAGGACGTGCCCGACGTGCGTCTTCACCGTCGTCTCACTGACGAACAGGTCGGCGGCGATCTCCGCGTTCGACAGGCCGCGGGCGACCAGCTTCAGCACCTCCACCTCACGCTCGGTGAGGGTGTGCAGGGTGTCCGGCACCGGCTCGTCACCGGTCGGCAGCCGCTCGGCGTACTTGTCCAGCAGCCGCCGGGTGATGCTCGGCGCCAGCATCGCCTCACCCGCCGCCACCACCCGGATCGCCTGCACCAGCTCCTGCGCCGGCGCGTCCTTCAGCAGGAAGCCGCTGGCACCGGCCCGCAACGCCTCCACCACGTACTCGTCGAGATCGAAGGTGGTCAGCACCAGCACCTTCGCCGGACCGTCCTTCGCGGGGCCGGTGATCTGCCGGGTGGCCTCCACACCGTCCATCCGCGGCATCCGGATGTCCATCAGCACCACGTCGGGCTGGAGAGCGCGGACCTGGTCGAGAGCCTGGAGACCGTCTCCCGCCTCCCCGACCACGGCGAGGTCCTGCTCGGCCTCCAGGATCATCCGGAAACCGGTACGCAGCAGTGGCTGATCGTCCACCAGCAGGACGCGGATTGCCACGGGAACTCCTTCACATGCCGCCGGGCGGGAACGGCCCCATTGTCGCCTAAGGCCGCGCGGGCGAAATGCCCGGCCCTTCGCCCGTGTCGCGCGCTCCGTCCGGTTCCCGGTGCGGGCCGGGAACCGCGGCGGCCTCCGCTCCCGTCCGTGCCCCCGCGTCGCCCTCCGCGGGCCGGGCAGCGCCCTCGGCCACGGTGTCGTCGAGCGGCAGCCGCGGCTGGATCACCAGCGGGTACGGCGGGGGAGTGCCGCCGTACTCCGGGCACCGCGCCTGGTGGTCGCACCAGTCGCACAGCCGACTGGGCTTCGGCCGCCAGTCGCCCGTCTCGGTGGCCAGCTGGATGGCCTCCCACAGGGCCAGCAGCTTGCGCTCCACACCGGCCAGGTCCGCCTCGTCCGGGTCGTAGGTGAGCACGTCCCCGCTGCCGAGGTACACCAGCTGCAACCGCCGCGGCACGACCCCCCGCAGCCGCCACAGCACCAGGGCGTAGAACTTCATCTGGAAGAGCGAGCCCGCGGCGTACTCCGGACGCGGGGCCTTGCCCGTCTTGTAGTCGACGATGCGGATGTCCCCGGAGGGGGCGACGTCCACCCGGTCGATGATCCCGCGCAGCCGCAGCCCGGAGTCGAGCTTCGCCTCCACGAACAGCTCCCGGTCGGCCGGCTCCAACCGCGTCGGATCCTCCAGCGAGAACCACCGCTCGACCAGGGCCTCGGCCTCGGCCAGCCAGCGCGCCAGCTCGGCGTTCTCCTCCGTGTCCGCGGTGAACAGCTCCGCCAGCTCCGGACGCTTGGCCAGCAGCCGCTCCCACTCGCCGGCGACCAGGCCGCGGGCCCGCGGCACACTGCGCTGCGCCGCGGGGCTGTCGAAGAGCCGCTCCAGCACCGCGTGCACCACCGTGCCCCGGGCCGCGGCGGCACTGGGCTTCTCCGGCAGCTTGTCGATCACCCGGAAGCGGTACAGCAGCGGGCACTGCATGAAGTCGGCCGCCCGCGACGGCGAGAGCGACTTGGGCGGCGCGGCGGGCCGGTCGGTGGTGGATGCCATGGAGCAAGACCCTAAGGCCCGGGACTGACATCGGGGCACATACCATCATCAGGAGCACCGGCGGCCCCGCGGGTACGAGAGAAGGACGCCGCGGGGTGCCGCCCGACCGCAGGACCGAGGGGAGCCCGTGGGAGACACGGACAACAACGGGAAGCCGCCGCAGCCGGCCGGGGACAAGAGCCCCGAGAACGGCCGCGACCGGCGCCCACGCGCAGGCGGCGGCAACATCCTGATGGGCCGCCCGTTCGGCGTGCCCGTCTACGTGGCCCCCAGCTGGTTCCTCGTCGCGGCCCTCATCACCTGGGTGTTCGGCGGGCAACTCGACCGGGTGCTTCCCGAGTTGGGTGCCGTCCGCTACCTCATCGCCCTGTTCTTCGCGGTGGCCTTCTACGCCTCCGTCCTGGTGCACGAGCTCGCCCACACGGTCGCGGCACTCCGCTTCCAGCTGCCGGTGCGCCGCATTCAGCTCCAGTTCTTCGGAGGCGTCTCCGAGATCGAGAAGGAGTCCGAGACGCCCGGGCGGGAGTTCGTGCTCGCCTTCGTCGGACCGCTGCTGTCCCTGGTGCTCGGCGGCGTGTTCTACCTCGGCGTGCTGACCGTCGAGGCGCGCAGCGTGCCCGGCGTGCTGCTCTTCGGGCTGATGCTCTCCAACCTCATCGTCGCCGCGTTCAACCTGCTGCCAGGACTGCCGCTCGACGGCGGGCGCATGCTGCGGGCCGTCGTGTGGAAGCTCACCGGCGACCCCATGACCGGCACCGTAGCCGCCGCCTGGACCGGCCGGGTGCTCGCGGTGGCCGTCCTGATCGGGCTGCCGCTCGCCACCCACGCGGGCGGCCTCTCCCGGGGCGAGAGCATCGGCAACCTGAACTCCCTCACCGACGCCCTGCTGGCCGCCATCCTCGCCGCCATCATCTGGACCGGCGCGGGCAACAGCCTGCGCATGGCCCGGCTCCGTGCCCGGCTGCCCGACCTGCGGGCCCGCCGCCTCACCCGGCGGGCCGTGCCCGTCACCTCCGACACCCCGCTGTCGGAGGCGCTGCGCCGCGCCAACGAGGCAGGCGCCCGGGCCCTGGTGGTCGTCGACGGCCAGGGCGCGCCCACCGCGGTGGTGCGGGAGAGCGGCATCGTCTCCGTGCCCGAGCACCGGCGCCCCTGGGTCGCGGTCGGCACCCTCGCCCAGGACCTCACCGACGGCATGCGGGTCTCCGCCGAACTGGCCGGTGAGCAACTCATCGACCACCTCAAGGAGCACCCCGCCACGGAGTACCTGGTCGTCGAGGAGACCGGTGAGATCTACGGCGTGCTGTCCACGGGGGACGTGGAACGCGCCTTCGTGGCCGCGATGGCCAAGCCCGCCGGCTGACGCCCGCCCGCCACCCGCCGTCCACCGCGGACCACCCGCCGCCCGGTGGGCCGCGGTGGTGCGGCGGCCCCGATTCGGTCCCCGGGGCGCACTCGACTAGGGTTGCCCCCATGTCCGAACCGACCGGTGCCGCCCGCCGTCGCGGCCCCTTCCAGGTCGGGGACCAGGTCCAGCTCACCGATCCCAAGGGACGCCACTACACCTTCACGCTCGAGGCCGGGAAGAGCTTCCACACCCACAAGGGTGCCTTCCCCCACGACGAGCTGATCGGTGCTCCCGAAGGCAGTGTCGTCCGTACCACCGGAAACGTCGCCTATCTCGCGCTGCGCCCCCTGCTCCCCGACTACGTCCTGTCCATGCCGCGCGGAGCGGCCGTCGTCTACCCCAAGGACGCCGGCCAGATCCTGGCGATGGCCGACATCTTCCCCGGCGCACGTGTCGTCGAGGCCGGCGTCGGCTCCGGCTCGCTGAGCACCTTCCTGCTGCGCGCCGTCGGCGACCAGGGCATGCTGCACTCGTACGAGCGGCGCGCGGACTTCGCCGACATCGCCCGGCAGAACGTCGAGCGCTACTTCGGCGGGGAGCACCCCGCCTGGCAGCTCACCGTCGGTGACCTCCAGGACAACCTCGCCGACCCGGACGTCGACCGGGTCATCCTGGACATGCTGGCCCCGTGGGAGTGCCTGGAGGCCGTCTCCAAGGCGCTGGTGCCCGGTGGCATCGTCTGCGCCTACGTGGCCACCACCACGCAGCTGGCCCGTACCGTCGAGGCGATCCGCGAGCACGGGACCTTCAACGAGCCGTCGGCCTGGGAGACCATGGTCCGCAACTGGCACATCGAGGGCCTCGCGGTCCGGCCGGACCACCGCATGATCGGCCACACCGGCTTCCTGCTCACCGCCCGGCGGCTCGCGGACGGTGTCGAGCCGCCGC
Source organism: Streptomyces sparsus (assembly GCF_054776295.1). Classification (NCBI taxonomy): domain Bacteria; kingdom Bacillati; phylum Actinomycetota; class Actinomycetes; order Kitasatosporales; family Streptomycetaceae; genus Streptomyces; species Streptomyces sparsus. Next base: position 347 of record NZ_BAAHCA010000395.1, on the reverse strand, counting down.
TGCGCCGCCGCCGGCCGTCCAAGGGCGCCTACGGCGACGACTACACCGGTCCGGGCAAGGACGCCGCCGCCCGCTCCGGCGCCTGACCAAACCGGAGCCCAACGATCCACCCTTCGGCCGGTACCCCGCGCGGGTACCGGCCGAAGGTGTCCGCGGGTCCGTCCGGCGCGGTACCGACCCCGGCGTTCCCTCCCGGTGTGACCTGTGGCACCATGCTGGCACTCCCATCGGCCCGGCGACCCAGGAGAACTCCCGCGTGCAGCCCTCGGCAGGCCCGGACCTCCCGCACACCCGCACCCGCGCGGTGCACTGGCTCACCACCGCGGGCGCGCTCGCCGGGCTGCTGG
>NZ_BAAHCA010000394.1:0-4418 GCF_054776295.1 Streptomyces sparsus | reverse complement strand
GGTGACGGCCGCCGGCGCGGTGAGCGTGCCTCGGCGCTCGTCCACGGCCTCCAGCAGCTCCCCCGCCGAGACGGTGGTGTCCAGTTCGACGGGCGTGCGCAGCCGCGCGGTGCGGATGGCGAGCACCTCGAACCGCGCGGGCCGGGCGAAGACCCCGGCCACGCCGCCACCCGCCTGGATGCGGACGGCGGCGTTCTTCTCCCAGCGCAGCAGCCGCTCCAGGAAGGCGGAGAGGCCTGCCGCTCCGCCGGGATCAGCGAATACGAGTCGCTGCGCGCTCATGGAAGGTGTCATCCAGGTACGTCTCCAGGAAGGACCTCTCCTCGGCGGTGAGCCGGCGGGGACGTTCCTCCTTCAGGTTGTAGGGAACGACGACGGTGGCCGCCCGGACGAAGAGGGTGTCGGCGTCCTTGATCTCGTAGGAGATCGTCAGCGAGGCGGCGCCCAGCTTGGACACCCACGACTCGACCGTCACCGGCTCGTGCCGGTGGACCAGCGGACGCAGGTACTCGATCTCGTGCCGGGCCACCACGGACCCGCCGGTGAACGCGTCGGAGCGGGCGTCCCGCGCCAGCCGGAACATGAAGTCGATGCGCGCCTCTTCCAGGTACCGCAGGAAGACGACGTTGTTGACGTGCCCGAAGGCGTCCATGTCCGACCAGCGCAGGGGGCACTGGTAGATGTGCCGCACGTCAGCCCCGGGTCAGCTTCTTGTAGGTCGCCCGGTGCGGACGGGCCGCGTCCGGGCCGAGGCGCTCGATCTTGTTCTTCTCGTAGGACTCGTAGTTGCCCTCGAACCAGAACCACTTGCTCTCGCCCTCGTAGGCGAGGATGTGGGTCGCGACGCGGTCCAGGAACCACCGGTCGTGGGAGACGACCACGGCGCAGCCGGGGAACTCCAGCAGTGCGTTCTCCAGCGAGGACAGCGTCTCGACGTCCAGGTCGTTCGTCGGTTCGTCGAGCAGCAGCAGGTTGCCGCCCTGCTTGAGGGTCAGCGCCAGGTTCAGCCGGTTGCGCTCACCGCCGGACAGCACGCCGGCCGGCTTCTGCTGGTCCGGGCCCTTGAAGCCGAAGGCGCTGACGTAGGCGCGGGAGGGCATCTCGACCTGGCCGACGTTGATGTAGTCCAGCTCGTCGGAGACGACGGCCCACAGCGTCTTCTTCGGGTCGATGTTGGCGCGGGTCTGGTCGACGTAGGAGATCTTGACGGTCTCGCCGACCTTGATCGACCCGGAGTCCGGCTCCTCGAGTCCCTGGATCATCTTGAACAGCGTCGTCTTGCCGGCGCCGTTCGGGCCGATCACACCGACGATGCCGTTGCGGGGCAGGGTGAAGGAGAGGTCGTCGATGAGGACCTTGTCGCCGAAGGCCTTGGAGAGGTTGTCGATCTCCACCACGACGCTGCCCAGTCGCGGGCCCGGCGGGATCTGGATCTCCTCGAAGTCCAGCTTGCGCATCTTGTCCGCCTCGGCGGCCATCTCCTCGTAGCGCGTGAGGCGCGCCTTGGACTTGGCCTGGCGTCCCTTGGCGTTGGAGCGGACCCAGTCCAGCTCCTCCTTGAGGCGCTTCTGCCGCTTGACGTCGCGCTGGCCCTCGACCTTCAGCCGGGACTGCTTCTTCTCCAGGTAGGTGGAGTAGTTGCCCTCGTAGGCGATGGCCCGGCCGCGGTCCAGCTCCAGGATCCACTCGGCCACGTTGTCCAGGAAGTACCTGTCGTGGGTCACGGCGACGACGGTGCCGGCGTACTTGGCGAGGTGCTGCTCCAGCCACTCCACGGACTCGGCGTCCAGGTGGTTGGTGGGCTCGTCGAGCAGCAGCAGGTCGGGCGCCTCGAGCAGCAGCTTGCACAGGGCGACGCGGCGCTTCTCGCCGCCGGACAGCGTGGTCACGGGCCAGTCGCCGGGCGGGCAGCCCAGCGCGTCCATGGCCTGCTCCAACTGGGCGTCGAGGTCCCAGGCGTTGGCGTGGTCGAGGTCCTCCTGGAGCTTGCCCATCTCCTCCATCAGCGCGTCGGAGTAGTCGGTGGCCATCAGCTCGGCGACCTCGTTGAAGCGGTCGAGCTTGCCCTTGATGGCGGCCACGCCGTCCTGCACGTTCTCCAGCACGGTCTTGGACTCGTCCAGCGGCGGCTCCTGGAGCAGCATGCCGACGCTGTAACCGGGCGAGAGGAAGGCGTCACCGTTGGAGGGCTGCTCCAGACCCGCCATGATCTTCAGCACGGTGGACTTACCGGCGCCGTTGGGGCCGACCACACCGATCTTCGCGCCGGGCAGGAAGCTCAGGGTGACGTCGTCCAGGATCACCTTGTCGCCGTGCGCCTTGCGCGTCTTGCGCATGGTGTAGATGTACTCAGCCAAGAGAAACCGTCCGGCTATGTGGGAGTGGGCAGATGAACCCATCCTGCCGTACGGGACGCCCTGGGTGGAAACCGGAGCCGGGCCGCCCCGGCGTGCGACGGCGTTCCGCGCGGGCAGGACCCTCGTCGGGCGCACCGCGGGCAGCCCCGCGGGGTCACCCCCCGCTGCTGGTCGGGGCCGCTCAGTCTCGCCGCACTCGCCGGGCCGCGCCCGGCGGCCGTGGAGGCTGGGCCCGGGGCCTGGACCTCGACCCCCGGACCCCGGGCGCGGCTACTGGTCGCCGGCCGTCCGCCGTTCGGTGCCGCGGTGGCTGCGGACCATCCACACCGCACCGCCACCGAGCGCCAGCAGGCTCATCCCGATCCCGACCAGCAGCGGGGTGTTGCTGTCCGAACCGGTCTCCGCGAGGTTGACGGAACCGGTGCTGCCGCCGACGGTGACCGGGGCCGTCTGCACGGACGGCCCTTCGTCGTCGCCCGTCCCGCTGCTGACGGTGGCGCAGTCGAGCACCCCGGCGAAGGTGTGCGACAGCCCGTTGGGGCCGGCCACCGTGATGCGGTACGCCTGGTCCTCCTGGACCGGCACGGTGATGGTGTCGGTGCTGCCGGCGTCCACGGTGTGCTCGGCCTCACCGACGGTGAAGGTGAAGGGGGCGTCGCCCTGGTTGGCGACGGTCAGGTCCAGGCCGCCCGCCGCGCAGTTCTTCTGCGCGGAGACCGCCGGGACGGCGCCGTCCGCCGCCCACGTCGCGGTGGCGGTCGCGGTGACGGTGGCGTCGCTGGACCCGGCGAGGATCTGGGTCTGGCTGGTGGCGTGCTCCCCGATGCCGGTGAGGGTCCGGCCGACCGGCACCGGGGTGACCGCCTCGACGGTGACCGAGGTGGCGGCGTCCGGTGCGTCCTCGGGCACGTCGAACCAGAGCTGCGTGCCGTCGCTCGCCGAGGTGATCTCCTCGCCTTCGGCGTCGACGATGCGCACCCCGCGGGCGGCGGCGTCCGGTGCCGGGGACACGCCGGCGGTCTGCGCGCCGGTGCGCACGGTGACCGGCCCCAGCCTCTGGCCCGGCTCCCCCGACACCGCCGGCGGTTCGAGGGTGAGCGAGGCCTTCGGCTCACCGGCGTCGCGGGCCGCCTCGTGGAGGTGGTCGGCGAGCTTCTCCGCGTTCGGGTCCGCCGCCGAGACGTCGGCGCCGTCGGAGTAGCGCCAGATCGCCACCTGGGTACCGGCGGCCGCGGTCTGGGGGGTGAGCTGCCGGGCGCCGGACGCCTTGGCGAGCGCGGCGAGGTCGTTCACCTGCGGGTAGGAGTGCTGGAGGATCCAGCGGATCTTGCTCGCGTCGGGATTGTCGTGCAGCGAGGAGGTCTTCCAGGGCACTTCCTGGTAGCGGGCCTGCTCCTGCGTGGGGTTGTGCATGTCGATGCAGTACGTCTGGAGGCTTCCGCCGCCCGCGACGGACATCTCGAAGAGGCCCGCGCCCGTCTCCGTCGTCTCGCCGTCCTCCCGGACGAGGGCCTGGTCGTAGATCTTCAGCCCGTCCAGGGTGGCGACGGCACCGCCCGGCTGCGGATCGGCGTCCTGCGCCGGCGCCGCCGACGCGGGCGTGGCACCCACCGTCACCGTGGCCGCCGCCAGCAGGCCCGAAGCCAGCGCCGCGACCACGCGCCGGGTGGTCACCCGTCCGCGTACAAACATCATGCGTGTCCCCTCGTCAACCCCGTGAGTCTGCCGGGATCGTAAGGACGCAGACGCACCACGATCCCCAACTTTCGCAACTGCCACGCGTACCGACTCGGAATCGTTATCACCGAATAGCCAGAAGCCGGACATCGGTGAGGAGTTGCCTCGGACAGCGTCGCACTTCGTCACACACCGCAGTACGTCTCCCCAAGGGTTCCGCGTTCACGACGGCACACCATGTGACGCCGCGTCAGTACCGTCCGCTCACCCGGCCGCAGGCGGGCGCCGACTCGCGGCGCGGTTCACGGCACGGGCGTCGGCGGCGAGTGGGCCTCCGCACCTCCCCTGGAGACGGGAACAGCGGGCGGCCCCGCGGCCGTCGGC
>NZ_BAAHCA010000393.1:0-4440 GCF_054776295.1 Streptomyces sparsus | reverse complement strand
GCCGAGTCGGCCGTCCTGCCGGCGCCGGGGCGGTGCCCGGGGACGGCGTCGGTGCCGGAGGGGCCCGGCGTCCGGGTGGGAAGAGTGGTGCTCACTTGGCGGCCTCCACAGCTCGGCGCCGGGACAGCCAGGGCTGCACCAGGGAGACGACGAGGATCAGGGCGAAGAAGATGTACGAGACGGCTGAGGCGTAGCCGATGCGGTAGCCGGTGAAGCCCTGCTGGTAGACGTACTGGAGGACGGGCCGGGTCGAGTCGTCCGGGCCGCCGCCCGTCATCAGGTAGATCTGGTCGAAGATCTTCAGCGAGGCCAGCACCTGGAGCACGAGCACCAGCGCGGTGGTGCGCCTCAGCATCGGCAGGGTGACGTGCCACAGCCGGTGCCAGGCGTTAGCCCCGTCCAACTCAGCCGCTTCGTAAAGGTGCTGGGGAATCGCCTGGAGCGCCGAGACGTAGAGCAGGAAGTTGAAGCCGACCGTCCACCACACGGTGGTCAGCACCACGGACAGCATCGCGTACCGCTCGTCGGTGAGCCAGCCGATGCCCGGTTCCATGCCGACCGCGGCCAGCAGCTGGTCGGCCAGCCCGAACCCGGACGGAAAGATCATCTGGGCGAAGAGCAGGCACACGACGCTGGACGGCAGCAGGAACGGCGCAAACCAGCTCAGCCGCCACAGCCACTGCATGACCCGCAACTGGTGCGACATCAGGGCCAGTACCAGGCCCGCGAGCACGAGCGGCGCGGTGGAGAGCACGGTGAACCACACGGTGTTCCACAGCGAGGACCACATCTCCGGGTCCCGCAGCGCCGCCGTGTAGTTGTCCGTGCCGACGAACTCTCCGCCCCCACCGGTGATGTTGACGTCCGTGAAGCTCATCCCGACGCCGGCGACCAGCGGCCAGAGCAGGAAGAGGCCGTAGAACAGCAGGAAGGGCACGACGAACACCAGGCCGTGCTCGGTCCAGCCGCCGCGGACCCGGCCTGCGGAGCGGCCGGCGACGGCCCCGGGCCTGTCCGCCGGCGACGCCGGTGGCGCGGTGAAGGTGGTGGTGGTCATGACGCGGCTCCGGCAAGGGGGTTGCGGATGTCGAGCAGTTCGCGCAGGCGCTTCCTGGCCTCGACCAGTGCGTTGCGCGGGCTGCGGGAACCGGTGAGCACACCGGAGAAGACGGCGCCCAGCTCGATCCACATGCGCGAGGCGGAGCCGGCGAACCAGGCCGGAGCGTCCAGCGCGACGTCGTCGAGCACCCCGCGGTACTCGGACTGCGGTTTCAGGTCGAGGTAGGCCGGGTCGTCGAGGACGGGCGTGTAGGCGGGCACGTGGCCGCCCTCCGCCCAGGTCACGGAGTTCCGCAGCATCCAGGCCACCAGGGTGTGCGCGGCGAGGTTGCTCTCGCCACCGCGCTGCTCCTGGTGGGGCAGCACGAAACTGTGGCAGTCGGCCTGGGCGCTGGGGCGGCCGAAGAGACCCGGAACACGGGTCATGGAGAACTCCAGGCCGGTGGTGCGGAAGGTTCCGACCTCCCATCCGCCGTTGAGGTGGAAGGCCGTCTTCCCCAGGCTGAACAGACCGACCGACGCGCCGTAGTCTGCGCGGCGCACCATCAGGCCCTCCTCGACGAGGGACGCCATGAACTCCAGCACCCGCAGCGCCTTGCGGTCGTCCAGCGTGAGGCGTCTGCCGTCCTGGGAGAGGACCGTGCCGCCGGTCTGGGAGTAGAACGTCGCGAACATGCGCCACGGGGTGACGCAGTCGGGGCCGAGCGTCTCGGCGACCAGTCCGGGCTGCCCGGTGACCTTTCTGGCGGCGCGCAGGGCGTCGGTGAAATCCGCGGCGCTGCCGATGGGTTTGAGTCTGCCGCCGGACATCAGTCCGGCCTCGCGGCACATCTCGGTCTGGTAGTAGAGCACGGTGGGGTGGGTGTCGAAGGGGACGGCGAACTGACCGCCCCGCGCCTGGCCGCGCTGCCAGATGTCCTCGGGGAAGTCCGCCGGCCGGACGCCGAGTTCGGCCAGCAGGTCGAGGTCGAAGGCGTCGAGCAGCCGGCCGGGGGCGAACCCGGCCAGCCGGGCGAGGTGCAGCACGGCGAGTTCCGGGGCGCGGCCGCCCGCCCCGGCCATGCCCAGCTTGGTGTAGTAGGGGGCGCCCCACTGGAGGGTGGCGGACTCCAGGGCGATGTCGGGGTGTTCCGCCGCGAAGGTCTTGAGCATGGTCTGCATCGCCACGCCGTCGCCGCCACCGAACAGGTGCCAGTAGCGCAGCCGCGTGCGGCCGGAGGCGACGGCAGAGGGGGTGGTGCAGCCGGCGGCCAGCGGACCCAGTGCGCCCAGGGCGGTCAGCGTGCCGAGTCCGCCGGCGAGCGCACTGCGGCGGGGGAGGTGGGGTGGTGGCATGGCGGCTCGTCTCTTGTGGCAGGTCGTCGGGTCGTCGGGGTGTTGCCGGACCGGCACGGTGGTCGCCCCCGCCGGGGGCCGGGCTCAGGCCAGGCGGATCACGGTCCAGGAGAGCGGTTCGAGCGTGACGCTCAGCTCCCCGTCCTCCAGGGCGGCGTGCCTGCCCGGGTGGGGGGTGACGCGTTCGGGGTCGGCGAGTGTGTTGCGGGCGTCCGGGTCGGGGTCGCCGAGCACGCTGTGCTCGACGATCCGCGACAGCTCCAGGCCGCGCAGCGCGGCCCGCAGCGGCAGCGGCCGGGTCTGGTCGCGGTTGACCGCGAAGACGGTCACCTCGCCGGTGTCGGGCGCGTGCACCGCGGTGGCGTGCAGCAGCGGCACGTCGCCGTACTTCGCCGTCGGGTACGTCGGCGCGTCCACCCGCAGGTCGAGCACCCGGCCCTGTCCGTACCGGGCGGCCTGCGCGAAGGGGAAGAAGGTGGTCTGCCGCCAGGCGGGGCCGCCCGGCTCGGTCATGATGGGCGCGATGACGTTGACGAGCTGGGCCAGGCAGGCGACGGTCACCCGGTCGGCGTGGCGGAGCAGGGTGATGAGCAGGGAGCCGAAGACGACCGCGTCGGTGACGGTGTAGTTGTCCTCCAGCAGCCGCGGCGCCTCGGGCCAGTCGAGCGGAGCGGCCTGGGCCTCGGCCTCGAAGCGGCTCTGGTACCAGACGTTCCACTCGTCGAAGGACAGGTTGATCTTCTTCGTCGACTTGAGCCGGGCTCCCACGTGGTCGCAGGTGGCGACGACGTTCTCGATGAAGGAGTCCATGTCGACGGCCGAGGCGAGGAACGAGGCGCGGTCACCGTCGAGTTCCTCGTAGTAGGCGTGCAGGGAGATGTGGTCGACCAGTTCGTAGGTCTCGGCGAGCACCTCCGCCTCCCAGGCTGCGAAGGTGGGCATGGCCCGGCTGGAGGAGCCGCAGGCGACGAGTTCGAGGTCCGGCTGGAGCTGCCGCATGGCCCGCGCGGTCTCGGCGGCCAGCCGTCCGTACTCCTCGGCGGTCTTGTGGCCGGTCTGCCACGGCCCGTCCAGTTCGTTGCCGAGGCACCACAGCCGGATGCCGAACGGGTCCTTGTCGCCGTGCTCGGCGCGCAGGTCGGAGAGCGCGGTACCGGACGGGTGGTTGGCGTACTCCAGGAGCTGGAGCGCCTCCGCGACTCCTCTGGTGCCGAGATTGACGGCCATCATCGGTTCCGCCCGCGGGCCGACCTCGCGCAGGAAGGACATGAACTCGCTCAGCCCGAACCGGTTGGTCTCGGTGGACCGCCAGGCCAGGTCGAGCCGGCGGGGGCGTTCCTCGACGGGGCCGACCGAGTCCTCCCAGCGGTACCCGGAGACGAAGTTGCCGCCCGGGTAGCGGACGGTGGTCACACCGAGTTCGCGGACCAGCTCCAGGACGTCTCCCCGCAGCCCGGACTCGTCTGCCGAGGGGTGGCCCGGTTCGTAGATGCCGGTGTAGACGCAGCGGCCCAGGTGCTCGACGAAGGAGCCGAAGAGGCGGGGGTCGACGTCACCGACGGCGAAGGCGGGGTCCAGCGTGAAGCGGGCGACGTCGGGCTGGGGCGCGTGGTTCGACATGGGGTCCTTCCGTCGGGGAGGGGGCCGGGGTTCGGGTGCGGAGCCTTGGGGCTCGTGCGGTCCGGGGCGGGGGAGCGGTCGCTCAGCGGCCGAGGGGCGGGGGCACGAGCGGGGAGAGGCCGGCCGGCGTCGCGGCAGGGACCGCCGTCGACCGGGAGCGGTGGAGCGGAGGGCGGGGGAGGTGCATGGCGGCGACTCCTGGGTGGAGGACAGGGGAAATCCGCTGTTCGAAATAACGAACGATGGTCGTTACTTCGAACGGAAAAGTAGGGTGAAGCGCTTTCGGCGTCAATGGTTCGGACAGGACTCCGTGCGATGTCCGAAACTGCGAACGCCCGCTGCACGCACCCTAAGGTGCGCGCTTCCCCGGCCGCGGGCGCACGGGCCCGGGCTCGGCGGGGGTCTGGTCGGGCGTGCGAGGCGCCA
>NZ_BAAHCA010000392.1:0-4442 GCF_054776295.1 Streptomyces sparsus | reverse complement strand
CGGCGTTCCGGCCGCACTCGCCCCGGCGCCCCGGCCGCACCGGACCGCCGTCCCGGCCGCACTCGTCCCGCTCCGCACATGTCCGACCGCGCAGACCCTAGTAGGGTGTGCGCACCTGCCGGGCCCGCCGCGGCGGGTCGTGGGGCTGGGGCGTGGGATGAGCAGACATGGACGTGAGTCCAGCGGGGAGGAACGGTTCGTGTCCGGCGAGAACGCCCACCCGCTCCTGTCGGCGGCACCGCGGGAAGGCGGCGGTGAGTCGGACATCGATCCGGACGACCTGCCCGACGGCTTGGTGGTGGCCGACGCGGACGGCCGGGTCATCTGCTTCAACGCCGCCGCCGCCCGCATCACCCGCCTGCCCGCACCGGAGGCGCTGGGCCGGCCGATCGAGCAGGTCCTGCCGCTGGAGGACCTGGAAGGGCGCCGCTGGTGGCGGCTCACCGACCCCTACGGCGGACTGGCCGTCCGGCGGGGACAGCCCGAGCGCAACCTGCTGCTGCCCGGCGGCCGCGAGGTCCTGGTGTCGGCCCGCTACGTGCGGCAGGCACCCACCGGACCGGTACGCCGGCTGGTGGTCGCGCTGCGCGGCACCGAGGCCCGGCGGCGGACCGAACGCGAGCACGCCGAACTCATCGCCACCGTCGCCCACGAACTGCGTTCGCCGCTGACCTCCGTGAAGGGGTTCACCGCGACGCTGCTCGCCAAGTGGGAACGCTTCACCGACGACCAGAAGCGGCTGATGCTGGAGACCGTCGACGCCGACGCCAACCGCGTCACCCGGCTCATCGCGGAACTGCTGGACATCTCCCGCATCGACTCCGGACGGCTGGAGCTGCGCAAACAGCCCGTCGACATGGCCGCCGCCGTCCGCCGCCACATCGAGGCGCACCTCGCGGCCGGTGAGCTCGCCGAGCGGTTCGTCACCCGCATCTCCGCCGACCTGCCGCAGCTCTGGGCCGACCCCGACAAGATCGACCAGGTGCTGGGCAACCTGCTGGAAAACGCGGTGCGCCACGGCGAGGGAACCGTCACCATCGAGGTGTCGGCCGCATCGCCGACGCGCAGCCACCCCGAAGGGACGACCGTCACCGTGAGCGACGAAGGCCCCGGCATCCCCGAGGAGTCGATGAGCCGTGTCTTCACCCGCTTCTGGCGGGGCAGCAAGCGCGGCGGCACGGGGCTCGGGCTGTACATCGTCAAGGGCATCGTCGAGGTGCACGGCGGCACCATCACGGTCGGGCGGTCCGCCGCGGGCGGCGCCCAGTTCCGATTTACCCTGCCCGTGGGCACCCCGGCGATCCTCTCCTGAGCCAGCCGGAACGCCGCCCACGGGCTTCTCCGCGTCCATGTCCACGCGCGCCTCCCCGTAGACTCGTCCTTTGGCACCTTTACGCCACACGTCGTGGGGCACGGCGCGCAGCCCAGCCAACCGGAAGCACGGGAAGAGATGTCCGCACCCAACAAGTCGTACGACCCTGTCGAGGTCGAGGCACTGAAACCGGAAGCGATCGACCGGGCACGGGACGAGGCGCTCGCCGCCATCTCGGCAGCGGCCGACCTCGACGCGCTGCGTGAGGTGAAGGCGGCACACGCAGGTGACCGCTCACCCCTGGCGCTCGCCAACCGGGAGATCGGCGCGCTGCCGCCGCACGCCAAGGCGGACGCGGGCAAGCGCGTCGGCATGGCCCGCGGCGCGGTCAACAAGGCGCTCAAGAGCCGGCAGGAGCAGCTGGAGGCGGAACGCGACGAGCGGGTGCTCGTCGAGGAGGCGGTGGACGTCACGCTGCCCTACGACCGGTCGCCGGCCGGTGCCCGCCATCCGCTCACCACGCTCATGGAGCGCGTGGAGGACATCTTCGTGGCCATGGGCTACGAGGTGGCCGAGGGGCCCGAGGCCGAGGCGGAGTGGTTCAACTTCGACGCCCTCAACATCGCGCCCGACCACCCCGCCCGCACCATGCAGGACACCTTCTTCGTCCGCGCGGCGGAAGCCGCCGCGGGTGACGGGAGCGGCAAGGACGCCGCCGACGCCGACGGCGAGTCGGGCATCGTGCTGCGCACCCACACCTCGCCGGTGCAGATCCGCTCGCTGCTCGACCGCGAGCCGCCGGTGTACGTCATCTGCCCCGGCAAGGTGTTCCGCACCGACGAGCTGGACGCCACCCACACCCCGGTCTTCCACCAGGTGGAGCTGCTCGCGGTGGACGAGGGCCTGACCATGGCCGACCTCAAGGGCACGCTCGACCACATGGTCACCGCGCTCTTCGGGGAGGGCCTGGGCACCCGGCTGCGGCCGTCGTACTTCCCGTTCACCGAGCCGTCCGCCGAGATGGACATGGTCTGCTTCGCCTGCCGCGGCGCGTCCGTCGGCGACCCGGAGCGCCCCTGCCGCACCTGCTCCAGCGAAGGCTGGATCGAGCTCGGCGGCTGCGGCATGGTCAACCCTCGGGTGCTCACCGCCTGCGGCGTGGACCCGCAGAAGTACAGCGGCTTCGCCTTCGGGTTCGGCATCGAGCGGATGCTGATGTTCCGCCACAACGTCGAAGACATGCGAGACATGGTCGAGGGTGACGTGCGCTTCACCCGGCCGTTCGGGATGGAGATCTGATGCGGGCCCCGCTTTCCTGGCTGCGGGAGTACGTCGAACTGCCGGCCGGCGAGTCCGGTCGCGACGTCGCGGCGAAACTCATCGCGTCCGGGCTGGAGGTCGAGACCGTCGACCAGCTCGGCACGGGCCTCAAGGGCCCCCTGGTGGTCGGCAAGGTCCTCGCCATCGAGGAACTCACCGAGTTCAAGAAGCCCATCCGGTACTGCCAGGTCGACGTCGGCGACGCCAACGGCACCGGGGAACCGCAGAACATCGTCTGCGGCGCCCGGAACTTCGCCGTCGGCGACAAGGTCGTCGTGGTCCTGCCGGGCGCCGTCCTGCCCGGTGACTTCAAGATCGCCGCCCGGAAGACCTACGGCAAGGTCTCCGAGGGCATGATCTGCTCCGCCTCGGAGCTCGGCGTCAGCGACGAGCACGACGGCATCATCGTGCTGCCGCCGGAGCACGAGGTGGGCACCGACGCCATCGAGCTGCTGGAGCTGGTCGACGAGGTCCTGGACATCGCCGTCACGCCCGACCGCGGCTACTGCCTGTCGATGCGCGGCATCGCCCGCGAGGCGGCGACCGCCTACGGGGTGCCGCTGCGCGACCCCGCGCTGCTCGACGTCCCGGCGCCCAACGACTACGGACCGCGGGTCGAGGTCACCGATCCGGCAGGCTGCGACCGGTTCACCGCGCGGGCCGTCACCGGCGTCCGCCCGGAGACCCGTTCCCCGCTGTGGCTCCAGCGCCGGCTCCAGAAGGCCGGCATGCGGCCGATCTCGCTCGCCGTGGACGTCACCAACTACGTGATGCTCGAACTCGGCCAGCCGCTGCACGCCTACGACCGGAACCGCGTCGACGGCCCGATCGGAGTGCGCCGTGCCGAGGCCGGCGAGAAGATCACCACGCTCGACGGTGTGCAGCGCACCCTGCACGCCGAGGACCTCGTCATCACCGACGACTCCGGCCCCATCGGCCTGGCCGGCGTGATGGGCGGCGCGAACACCGAGATCGTCGACGCCGCCACCGACCCGGAGACGGGCGAGGCCGCCGGCACCCGAGAGATCGTCATCGAGGCCGCGCACTTCGACCCGGTCGCCATCGCCCGCACCGTCCGCCGGCACCGCCTCAGCTCCGAGGCGTCCCGCCGCTTCGAGCGCGGTGTCGACCCGCAGGCGGCCTCCGCCGCCGCCCAGCGCACCGTGGACCTGCTGGTCCTGCTGGCCGGCGGTACCGCCGAGGCCGGCGTCACCGAGGTCGTCACCCCCAGCGGGCCGCACACCGTGCTGATCGCCGCCGACCACCCCGACCGGGTGGCCGGTGTGGTCTACGGCCGGGAGACGGTGGTCCGCCGCCTCCAGGAGGTCGGCTGCGACGTCTACGGCTCCGACGAGCTGACCGTCACCGTGCCTAGCTGGCGTCCCGACCTGACCGATCCGAACGACCTCGCCGAGGAGGTCATCCGGCTGGAGGGCTACGAGGCGCTGCCGGCCACGCTGCCCAGGCCGCCGGCCGGGCGCGGTCTCACCGAGCGCCAGCGGCTGCACCGGCGGGTCGGGCGTTCGCTGGCCGCCGCCGGTTACGTCGAGGCCCTGAACTACCCGTTCGTCGCCGAGGGCGTCTTCGACCAGCTCCAGCTGGCCGCCGACGACCCGGCCCGCCGCACGGTACGTCTCGCGAACCCGCTCTCCGAGGAGGAGCCGGCGCTGCGCACCACGCTGCTGCCGGGCCTGCTGACAACGCTGCGGCGCAACGAGGGCCGCGGCAGCCAGGGCAGCCAGGGCGGGCTCGCCCTGTTCGAGACGGGCCTGGTCTTCCGGCCGCGTGCCGGCGCCACCAGGCCGGTGCG
>NZ_BAAHCA010000391.1:0-4442 GCF_054776295.1 Streptomyces sparsus | reverse complement strand
GGCGAGACCTCCCCCTCGACGGGCTTGGCCGCCTTGACCGCCGGCGCCGAACCGGCCGGCGTCCGGGACCCGGCGGTGGCGTCCGTGGCGGTGGCGTCCGTGGCGGGAGCGTCCTTGGCCTTGGCGCCGGTGTTCGTGCCGGCGGCGGCCCTACCTGCGGCCTGGTCCGAGGCGGTGGGCTTGTCCCCGGCGGTGGGCTTGTCCGTGGCGGTGGGCTCGCCACCCGCGCCCTTGCCCGAGGCAGACGCCTTGCCGTCGGTGGCCTTGCCGTCGGTGGCCTTGCCCGTGTCCCCCTTGGCGTCCGCCTCCTTCTTGGCGTCCGCCCTCCTGCCCGCGTCGGCCTTGCCGTCCGTCGTGGCGTCCGGTCCTTCGGGCGACTCGGGCAGCGGCTCGACCGTCTCCTCCCGGCCGGGCGCCCGCCGGGCCGAGATCACCAGGTAGGCGACCGCGGCCAGGAAGACGGCCAGGGACGTCCAGTTGTTCAGACGCAGGCCGAGGAAGGTGTGCGCCTCGTCGATGCGCAGGTACTCGATCCAGAACCGGCCGACGGTGTAGGCGGCGACGTACAGGGCGAACGCCCGGCCGTGGCCCAGCCGGAAACGGCGGTCGGCCCAGATGACCAGGGCGGCGACGCCGAGGCACCACAGCGACTCGTAGAGGAACGTCGGGTGGAAGGTGCCGTCGTCCAGGCCGTTGTCGATGCGCAGCGCCCACGGCACGTCCGTGGCCCGTCCGTAGAGCTCCTGGTTGAACCAGTTGCCCCACCGGCCGAGGGCCTGGGCGACGGCGATGCCCGGAGCCACCGCGTCGGCGTAGGCGGGCAACGGAATGCCCCGCCTGCGGCAGGCGATCCACGCGCCGACCGCGCCGAAGGCGATGGCGCCCCAGATGCCGAGACCGCCCTCCCAGATCTTGAAGGCGTCGACCCAGTTCTTGTCCTCGCCGAAGTAGAGCTGGTAGTCGGTGACGACGTGGTAGATCCGGCCACCGACCAGGCCGAAGGGCACCGCCCAGACGGCGATGTCGGCGATGGTGCCGGGCTGGCCACCGCGGGCCACCCAGCGCCTCCCGCCGATCCAGATCGCGGCGAAGATGCCGAGGATGATGCAGAACGCGTAGCCGCGGAGCGGGATCGGGCCGAGCATGATCTCGCCGGACGACGGGCTGGGGATGAAGGCAAGGGTGTCCATGGCGAGTCAGACGCTACCCTGCCGGACCGCCCGCGCGGCAACCGCGTCGTCAGTTTCCGGCGATCCGTTCCACCTTTTCCCTGAGCTTCTCGGGAGTGAGGGGATCGTTCGGGTCTCCGTAGAGGTTCTCGCCGTCCAGCAGCACGGTGGGCGTCGCGTTGTACTCCGAGCCGGTGAAGTCCGTGTTGACCCGCTTCACCCAGGCGTCGTGGGTGCCGTTCCGCACGCAGTCGCGGAAGGCGGGGGTGTTCAGTCCGTCGACCTTCTCGGCCAGCTCGATCAGGTGGTCCTTGTCGGCGAAGGTGTCCGCCGCTTCCTCCGGCTGGTTGTCGAACAGCACGTCGTGGTACTCGGTGAACTTTCCCGCGTCGCGGGCGCACGCGGCGGCGTTGGCGGCGTTCTTCGAGCCGTCACCGCCCATGTTGCCGTCGATGATCGAGACGAGGTGGTACTCGCTCCTGATCTTGCCCGCGTCGCTCAGATCCCGGATCGTGTCCTTGAAGTTCCGCTCGAAGTGCCCGCAGCCGGGGCAGCGGAAGTCCTCGTAGATCGTCAACGTGGCGGGCGCCCCGGACTTGCCCTCGGTGATCGGTTGGGCCGCCGGACCGGCCGGGTCCTCCTTGCTCTGCTGGTTGACCACCACACCGGCCACTCCGACCACGGCGAGCACCCCGAGGGCCACCGTCCCCACCTTCAGTGCGCGCATCCGCTTCGCGGCCGTCTTCTCCCGCTCCCGCTCGTCGTGCAGCCGCTCACGGGCGGAGCGCTTCCCCTCGACGTTCCTCTGGCTCATCACACCCGGGCCAACGAACCACGCTCCCACTGGGCGTGCGCCCAGCGGCGAACTCCCCCCGAAAGGGGCAACGGCCTGCGCCGAGGTTGACACCCAGGCGGCCAGGCGGCCGGTTGTCCGGTCGGCCGGATCTCGACGCCGCCGGACACCGCCCGGCGGACCGCTGGCCGCGGAATCGGACCGGCCGTCGCACGACCGTCCACCGCTCGACGCGCACACCGCGCGTTCGCCGCACGCCTGCGAGGGTCGCTTCCCCCCTGGTGTGACGCTGCTTACTTTTCCAGCCAGTAACGATGCACAGACGAGGGAGTTCGCTCCCCGACGAGGAGACGTCAATGTCGACAGAACTCCCCCCGCAGTCCCGCTCCCCCGAGGACGGTGACCCAGACGGGGACGCCCGGCGTTCGATGGCGATGCACAGTGATCCGCGGTTCGTCGAACTGAAGCGGCGGCTGGTCGTCTTCGCCTTCCCCATGAGCCTCGCCTTTCTTGCCTGGTACCTGCTGTACGTGCTGATGTCCGCCTACGCGCGCGACGTCATGGCCACCGTGCTGTTCGGTCAGGTCAACGTGGCCCTGGTGTTCGGCGTGCTGCAGTTCGTCAGCACCTTCGGCATCGCGGTCCTCTACTCGCGGTACGCCAACCGGCGGCTCGACCCGCTCGCCGAGGAACTCTGCGCCGAACTCACCACGGCCTCCGCCAAGGACGCCCAGGAGCGGGCCGACTCCGAGGGAGCCCACGCATGACCATGCTCGCCGCGACCAGTACCTCCGGTCGCACCTTCACCGTGCTGCTGTTCCTGGCGATGATCGCGGTGACGCTGGGCGTCACCGTGTGGGCCAGCCGGCAGACCAAGTCCGCCGCCGACTTCCACTCCGGCGGGCGCGGGTTCACCGGTATGCAGAACGGCTTCGCCATCGGCAGCGACTACATGTCGGCGGCCTCCTTCCTGGGCATCGCCGGCATGATCGCCCTCTTCGGATACGACGGCTTCCTCTACTCCATCGGCTTCCTGGTGGCCTGGCTGGTGGCGCTGCTGCTGGTCGCGGAACTGCTCCGCAACTCGGGCCGGTTCACGATGGCGGACGTGCTCTCGTACCGGATGCGGCAGCGGCCGGTACGGACCGCGGCCGCGGTGTCCACCATCACCGTGTCCATCTTCTACCTGCTGGCGCAGATGGTCGGCGCCGGTGCGCTGATCGCCCTGCTGCTGGGCATCAAGCCCGGTGAGACGTACCTGGGCATGAGCGCCGACACCGCGAAGATCGCCGGCATCGTCATCGTCGGCATCCTGATGATCGTCTACGTCACCTTCGGCGGCATGAAGGGCACCACCTGGGTGCAGATCATCAAGGCCGGCATGCTGATGGGCGGCGCGTTCCTGCTGACCATGCTGGTGCTGGCGGTCTACGGCTTCAACATCGGCTCGCTGATGGGCGACGCTGCCAGCGCCAGCGGCGCGGGGCAGGCGTTCCTCGAACCGGGGCTGAACTTCGGCAAGGAAGTGCCCGGCGACGCCTGGCAGACGCTGTGGAACAAGCTGGACCTGATCAGTCTCGGGCTGGCCCTGGTGCTGGGCACCGCCGGCCTGCCGCACATCCTGATCCGCTTCTACACCGTTCCCGACTCCAAGGCGGCCCGCAAGTCCGTCAACTGGGGCATCGGCCTGATCGGCACCTTCTACCTGATGACGCTGGTGCTGGGCTTCGGCGCCGCCGCCATGGTGGGCCGTGAGGCGATCACCGAGCAGAACGCCGCGGGCAACACCGCGGCACCGCAGCTCGCGGAGGCGGTCGGCCAGCACTTCGGCGGGTCCGCGTTCGCCGCGGTCATGCTGGCCATCATCGCGGCGGTCGCCTTCGCGGCGATCCTCTCCACCGTGGCCGGCCTGACCATCGCCTCCTCCTCGTCGCTGGCGCACGACTTCTACAACAGCGTGCTGCGCAAGGGCAAGGCAACGGAGAAGGAGGAGGTCAAGGTCGCCAAGCTCGCCGCCTTCGGGGTGGGGGCGGCGTCCATCGTGCTGGCCATCTTCGCGCAGAGCCTGAACGTGGCCTTCCTCGTCGCCCTGGCCTTCGCCATCGCGGCCTCCGCCAACCTGCCGACCCTGCTGCTGAGCCTGTTCTGGAAGCGGTTCAACACGCAGGGCGCGGTAGCCGGCATCTACGGCGGCCTGGTCAGCGCGGTCGGCCTGGTCATCTTCTCGCCCGTGGTGTCCGGCAGCGAGACCGCGCTGGTCAGCGGCGTGGACTTCAGCTGGTTCCCCCTCGCCAACCCGGGTCTGGTCTCGATCCCGCTCGGCCTGCTGTGCGCGGTCGTCGGCACGCTGATGTCGAGCGAGAACAACCCGCAGCGCTTCGCCGACCTCCAGGTCCGGGCGCTCACCGGCGCCGGAGCGGAGGGCGCGGCGAAGCACTGACCGCCCGCGGGGCCGACGCGCGGCGCCCCCCACCGTCGCG
>NZ_BAAHCA010000390.1:0-4446 GCF_054776295.1 Streptomyces sparsus | reverse complement strand
ACGACCTGTCCATCGTGCGGCACATCTCCGACCGCGTCGGCGTCATGTACCTCGGGAAAATGGCGGAGATCGGCACTGAGAGCCAGATCTACGACCACCCCACCCACCCGTACACCCAGGCGCTGCTCTCCGCCGTTCCGGTGCCGAACCCGGAGAACCGCGAGCAGCGCGAACGCATCCTGCTCAGCGGCGACGTGCCCTCCCCGGCCAACCCGCCGTCGGGCTGCCGGTTCCGGACCCGCTGCTGGAAGGCGCAGGACAAGTGTGCCGAGGAGGTGCCGCTGCTGGCGGTGCCGCAGCGCTTCGAGGACAGCGACACCGACGCCAAGCACGACTCGGCCTGCCACTTCGCCGAGGAGCGCAAGGTCATCCACGTCTGACCTACGCGTCCACCACGAAGGTGCCCCGGGACCGTGCCCACGGTCCCGGGGCGCCTTCGTGCGCCCCTTCCACCGTCGGCCGCCCGGGCGCCGGCCGACCCGCCGCCGGAAGAGTGGCGGGACTCCGGCATACGGGGGTTTCGCCGCGGTGATCAGCCCGAAGGAGTGTCGTTCGGGTGCGGTTTGACAGCATGAAGGGTGTTATGGGGTCAAAGTAATCTTTTGACTCCCTAGGAGGCACCTCATGCGCGGAGCCACTCGCGTCACCTGGGCCGTCGCATCGGCGACGGCCATCGCCCTCGCCGCCGGAGGGTGCGGCGGGGGCGGCAACGGCAGCGGCGGTGGCTCCGGGGTGGTCCGTGCCTCCTGGGGCGACCCGCAGAACCCGCTGGAGCCGGCCAACACCAACGAGGTGCAGGGCGGCAAGGTCCTCGACATGACGTTCCGGGGGCTCAAGCGCTACAACCCGGAGACGGGCGAGGCCGAGGACGCCATGGCCGAGTCCATCGAGACGGACGACCAGCAGAACTTCACCGTCACGCTGAAGGAGGGCTGGACCTTCAACGACGGCACCCCCGTCACCGCGGAGTCCTACGTCGACGCCTGGAACTACGGGGCGCTGCTGACCAACAACCAGGTCAACTCGTACTTCTTCCAGTTCATCGAGGGCTACGACGAGGTCCACCCCGCCGAGGAGGGCGAGGAGCCGACGGCCGAGACGATGTCGGGGCTGGAGGTCGTCGACGACCGCACCTTCACCGTCGCGCTGACCGAGAAGTTCTCCCTCTGGCCGGAGACGCTCGGCTACAACGCCTACGCGCCGCTGCCCAGGATGTTCTTCGACGACCACGAGGCCTGGCTGGAGAAGCCCGTCGGCAACGGTCCCTACAAGGTGGACTCCTACACCCGCGGCCAGTCCATGAAGCTCTCCCGGTACGAGGACTACGCGGGGGAGGACGCCGCCAACAACGAGGGCGTCGAACTGAAGGTCTACACCGACAACAACACCGCCTACACCGACCTCCAGGCCGGCAACCTCGACGTCATCGACGACGTGCCCGCCTCCCAGGTGCGCAACGCCGAGCAGGACCTCGACGGCCGCTACATCAACCAGCCGGCCGGCATCATCCAGACGTTGTCCTTCCCGCTCTACCAGGACGACTGGCAGGGTGAGGACGCGGCGAAGGTCCGGCGCGGGATCTCCAGGGCGATCAACCGCGAGGAGATCACCGACAAGATCTTCGCCGACACCCGCACCCCCGCCACCGACTTCACCTCACCGGTGCTCGGTGAGTCCGGCGGCTATGAGGAAGGCCTGTGCGGCGACGTCTGCGAGTACGACGCCGAGGAGGCCAAGAAGCTGATCGAGGAAGGCGGCGGCCTGCCCGGCGGCCGCGTCACCCTCAGCTCCAACGTCGACACCGGCTCGCACCGCCAGTGGATGGACGCCGTCTGCAACAGCATCAACAACGTGATGGACAGCAACAACGCGTGCACGGTCGACCCGGTCGCCACCTTCGCGGACTACCGCAAGCGCATCACCGGTGACCAGATGACAGGCATGTTCCGGGCCGGCTGGCAGATGGACTACCCGCTGATCCAGAACTTCCTGCAACCGCTCTACTACACGAACGCCTCCTCCAACGACACCGGCTACAGCAGCGAGGAGTTCGACCGCCTCGTCGACGAGGCCAACGCGGCCGACGACGAGGCCGGGGCGGTGGAGAAGTTCCAGGAGGCGGAGCGGGTCCTCGTCGAGGACCTGCCCGCGATCCCGCTGTGGTACCAGAACGGCAGCGCCGGCTACTCGGACCGCGTCGACAACGTCAAGCTGAACCCGTTCTCCGTCCCGGTCTACACCGACATCGAAGTCAAGTGATCCCCGCCGGGTGCCGCCGACCGGTCGGCGACACCCGGCCCGCCCCCGCTTCGTCACCTTCAGGAGGCAGCTGTGGGTCACTACGTCATCAGGCGCCTGCTCCAGATGATCCCGGTGTTCATCGGCACCACCCTGCTCATCTTCATCATGGTCCACGCGCTCGGCGACCCCGTCGCCGCGCTCTTCGGCGACCGCACCCCCGACCCCGCCACGGCCGCCCAGCTCCGCGCCGAGTTCAACCTGGACAAGCCGCTGTGGCAGCAGTACGTGCTGTACATGGGCAAGATCTTCACCGGTGACTTCGGCACGGCCTTCAACGGCCAGCCGGTGGTGGAGCTCCTGGCCACCGCGCTGCCCATCTCCTTCCGGCTGATGCTCGTCGCCATCGGCTTCGAGATCCTGCTCGGCATCACGCTCGGTGTCGTCTCCGGACTGCGCAAGGGCGGCGGCATCGACTCCACGGTGCTGCTGATGAGCCTGGTGGTCATCGCCATCCCCACGTTCGTCACCGGTGTGCTCGCGCAGTTCCTCTTCGGGGTGCAACTGGGCTGGATCTCTCCCGCGGTCAGCCCGGAGGCCCCCTTCCGCGAACTGCTGCTGCCCGGCCTCATCCTGGCCCTGGTCTCCCTCGCCTACGTCACCCGGCTGACCCGGACGTCCGTGGCCGAGAACGCGCGCGCCGACTACGTGCGCACCGCCGTGGCGAAGGGGCTGCCGCGGCGCCGGATCGCCACCCGACACCTGCTGCGCAACTCCCTGATCCCGGTGGTGACCTATCTCGGCACCGACGTCGGCAACCTGATGGCCGGCGCGCTCGTCACCGAGCGGATCTTCAACATCCAGGGCGTCGGCTACCAGCTCTACCAGGGTGTGCTGCGGCAGAACTCACCGACCGTGGTCGGCTTCGTCACCATCCTCGTGCTGGTCTTCCTGCTCGCCAACCTGTTCGTGGACCTGCTCTACGCCGTGCTCGACCCGAGGATCCGCTATGTCTGAGCCGCACTCCGGCGAAACACCCGGCGCCCCCGACACGTCCCGCGCCATCGGCGGCGCGGGCGGAGCGATCGACTTCGCCACCGCGGAGGGCGAGTCCCTGGAACACGACCCGGACCACTCCGTCTCGGACGAACCGAGCCGGGGACTGTGGTCGGACGCCTGGCACGACCTGCGGCGCCGGCCGATCTTCATCGTCTCCGCACTGCTCATCCTCTTCCTGGTGGTCATCTCCCTGTGGCCGTCCCTGATCGCGACCCGCGACCCGCTCGACTGCCAGCTGAGCCGCTCACTGGCCGGCCCGGCACCCGGGCACTGGTTCGGCTTCGACACCCAGGGCTGCGACGTCTACACGAGGACCGTGTACGGAGCCCGGGCCTCCGTCACCGTGGGCGTCTGCGCGACGCTGGGCGTCGCCCTGCTGGGCACTCTCTTCGGCGGGCTCGCCGGGTTCTTCGGCGGCGCCTGGGACGCGCTGCTGTCCCGCGTCACCGACATCTTCTTCGGCATCCCGCTGATCCTCGGCGCACTCGTCTTCCTCGCCATGATCACGGTGGAGGGCGTGTGGCCGGTGGTCGGCGTCATCACGCTGCTGGCCTGGCCGCAGATCGCCCGCATCGCCCGGGGCGCAGTCATCACGGCCAAGCAGAACGACTACGTGCTGGCCGCCCGGGCGTTGGGGGCGGGCAGCCCCCGGATGCTGCTGCGGCACATCATGCCGAACGCGATCGCCCCGGTGATCGTGGTCGCCACCATCGCGCTGGGCACCTACATCGCGCTGGAGGCGACGCTGAGCTTTCTCGGCGTCGGCCTGAGGCCGCCCACCGTGTCCTGGGGCGTGAGCATCTCCAACGCCTCGAACGGCATGCAGTTCCGCAACGCCCCGCACATCCTGATCTATCCCGCCGCCGCACTGAGCATCACCGTGCTGGCGTTCATCATGCTCGGCGACGCGGTCCGCGACGCCCTCGACCCCAAGCTGCGCTGAGGGAGGCGATGTCGTGAACCAGTCACCGGAGTCGCCACTGCTGGACGTGCGCGACCTGTACGTGGAGTTCCACACCCGTGACGGTGTGGTGAAGGCTGTCAACGGGGTGAACTACTCGGTGGATGCCGGGGAGACGTTGGCGGTGCTGGGAGAGTCGGGTTCTGGGAAGTCGGTGACCGCCCAGGCGGTGATGGGCATTCTGGACA
>NZ_BAAHCA010000389.1:0-4447 GCF_054776295.1 Streptomyces sparsus | reverse complement strand
CTCCTGCCTGCCCGACCGGCCGCAGCGCCCTGCCGTCGCGCACAGCGCCCGCCCTGCTCGCCGCCTCCACGCCCGCAGTGGCGGGAGCCCGCGCAGGTCACCCCCGGTTCCCTGCCACCCTCGGCGCAGGGAACGAGGCCGGGGCATAGGGTGGAGCGGTCATCATGTGCCCCCCAGTGAAGGGATCCGCCGCATGGCACTCGAGGTCGGCAGCGTCAGCAGCGCCGACACCGGCGACAGCGGCAGTGCGAGCTCCGCCGCCGGTGCCGTCGGGACCCTGGCCCCGGATTTCGAACTGCGGAACCAGCACGGGGAAGCCGTCAGGCTCTCCTCGTACCGCGGTGCCAAGAACGTCGTCCTGCTGTTCTACCCCTTCGCCTTCACCGGCGTGTGCACCGGTGAGCTGACCGCGTTGCAGGGCCGGCTGCCCACGTTCGTCAACGACGAGGTGCAGTTGCTCGCGGTCTCCAACGACTCCCCGTTCGCCCAGCGGGTCTTCGCCGAGCAGGAGGGGCTGGAGTTTCCCCTGCTGTCGGACTACTGGCCGCACGGCGAGGTCTCGCGGTCCTACGGGGTGCTCGATGAACGCAAGGGCTGCGCGTTGCGCGGCACCTTCGTCATCGACAGGGAGGGCCTGGTGCGCTGGAGCGTGGTCCACGGAATGCCCGACGCCCGGGACCCGGACGAGTACGCGCAGGCACTCAGGCGGCTGTGAGGCGGGGCGGGAACCGATCACCGCGACCGGCTCGTTGCACAGACGGCATCCATGACACAACGGGGGCACATGGTGCTCCTTGATCACCATCTATAAGGAGGACTTGTGGGAGTCAGCCTCAGCAAGGGCGGCAACGTCTCGCTGACCAAGGAAGCCCCGAACCTGACAGCCGTGATGGTGGGTCTGGGCTGGGATGCCCGGACGACTACCGGCTCCGAGTTCGACCTCGACGCCAGCGCACTGCTGACGAACGCCGAGGGGCGGGTCAACGGCGACCAGAACTTCGTGTTCTTCAACAACCTGAAGAGCCCCGACGGCTCCGTGGAGCACACCGGGGACAACACCACCGGTGAGGGCGACGGCGACGACGAGGTCCTCAAGGTGAACCTCGCGGGCGTGCCCGCCGACGTCGCCAAGATCGTCTTCCCGGTTTCGATCTACGAGGCGGAAGCCCGGCAGCAGAGCTTCGGGCAGGTCCGCAACGCCTACATCCGCGTGGTGAACCAGGCGGACAACAACGAGCTGGCCCGTTACGACCTCACCGAGGACGCCTCGACCGAGACCGCGATGGTCTTCGGTGAGCTCTACCGGCACGGTGCGGAGTGGAAGTTCCGTGCCATCGGCCAGGGGTACGCCTCGGGTCTGCGCGGCATCGCGCAGGACTTCGGCGTCAACGTCTGACCGTGCCGCCCGGCGGCCCGTCCTGCCGCCCAGGCCCGTCACCCAGCTGCCGCTGATCGGTTCCACCCGATCCCGGCAGGTTGCCGGCGCCGCAGGCTTCCCCGTTCGGGAGGTGTGCGGCGCTCGGCGTCGGGCCAGACTTGTCACACACATCGGGGAGAGGAATCAGCACATGGGTGTCACGCTCGCCAAGGGAGGCAACGTCTCCCTTTCGAAGGCGGCGCCGAACCTGACTCAGGTACAGGTCGGTCTGGGATGGCAGGCCAGGGCGACCACCGGCGCAGCCTTCGACCTGGACGCAAGCGCGCTCCTGTGTGCGGGCGGCCGGGTCCTCGGTGACGAGTACTTCATCTTCTACAACAACCTGAAGAGCCCGGACGGCTCCGTCGAGCACACCGGCGACGAGCTGGTCGGCGGCACCGGTGGTGCCGGCGGCACCGGCGACGACGAGACGGTACTGGTGGACCTGCCCGCTGTGCCGGCCCACGTGGACAAGATCGTCTTCTCCGTCTCCATCCACGATGCGGACACCCGGCAGCAGACGTTCGGCCAGGTCACCAACGCCTACATCCGGGTGGTGAACCAGGCGGACGGCAACGAGCTGGCCCGCTACGACCTCACCGAGGACGCTTCGACCGAGACCGCGATGATCTTCGGGGAGCTGTACCGGTACAGCGGTGAGTGGAAGTTCCGTGCGGTGGGCCAGGGGTACGCGTCGGGGCTGCGCGGCATCGCTCTAGACTTCGGCGTCAACGTCACGTGAGACGGACCACGGATCGTGGTCCGGCCGCGCGCCCGGTGCGCGGGGGATCTCCGTGCGAGAGATTGGGTAAGCAGTGGTTCTGAGAACCTTCGGCTGGTCCTTCGGCGTCACCGCCGCCGGACTCGCCCTCGCGGCGTACTTCTGGGGCTGGACGGGCTTCGCCGTGGTGGCGATCCTCTCCGTGCTCGAGATTTCCTTGTCATTCGACAACGCCGTGGTCAATGCCGGTGTGCTGAAGAGGATGAACGCCTTCTGGCAGAAGATCTTCCTCACCATCGGCATTCTGATCGCGGTCTTCGGCATGCGGCTGGTGTTCCCCGTCGCGATCGTCGCCGTCACGGCTCAGCTCGGCCCCATCGAGGCCGTGGAGCTCGCGATGCGCGAGCCGGAAGTGTACGAGCAGATGGTCACCGACGCGCACCCGGCGATCGCCGCGTTCGGTGGCATGTTCCTGCTGATGATCTTCCTCAACTTCATCTTCGACGAGCGTGAGCACAAGTGGGTGGGCTGGCTGGAGCGCCCGCTGTCTCGGCTCGGCCGGATCGACGGCCTGTCGGTCTGCCTGGCCCTGATCATCCTGCTGACCACGGCCACCACGCTGGCCACCGTCGCCCACCAGTACGACGGGCACGCCGACAAGTCGGCCACCGTGATGCTCGCCGGCATCGCCGGTCTGATCACGTACCTGATCGTCGGCGGTCTCTCCGGCCACTTCGAGAGCAAGCTCGAGGAGGACGAGGAACGCGAACACGAGGCCGAGGAGGCCGCGAAGCGGTCCGGCACCGAGCCCAGCGCGGTCGGTGTGGCCGGCAAGGCGGCGTTCTTCCTCTTCATGTACCTCGAGGTGCTGGACGCGTCCTTCTCGTTCGACGGTGTCATCGGTGCCTTCGCGATCACCAACCACATCTTCTGGATGGCGCTCGGCCTGGGCATCGGCGCGATGTACGTGCGTTCGATCACGGTCTACCTGGTGCGGCAGGGCACGCTCGACGAATACGTGTACCTGGAGCACGGCGCGCACTACGCGATCGGCGCGCTCGCGGCGATCCTGCTCATCACCATCCGGTGGGAGATCCACGAGGTCATCACCGGCCTCATCGGCATCACCCTCATCGGTATCTCCTTCTGGTCCTCGCTCCGGCACAACCGCAAGAAGCGGCTTGACGAGGGCGGTGGGGACGACGGCAACTCGCCGTCGCAGTCGAAGGTCGCCTCCGGCGTGTGAACGCCCGGTGAAGCGGGTGTCACCGCGGGCTGATTGCGGAACGCTCTGAACGGGGCGGCCGTCACGCGGAGCCCGGGCCCAGTGCCCGGCTCCGCGGCGGACGGCCGCCCCGCGTCGTTTTGGCCGGTAGTGCGCTGGGATTGGGGGCACGGGTGGTCTCGTTGTGGGAGCACTGGAGAAGTGGTGGCGGCAGTCGGGGGCCGAAGTTCGACACGGTCGGCGGCGCGTCGACCTACGCGATCGAGCTGACCAAGCGGTATCCGAAACTGTCGCTCACCGAACAGGGCGCGCAGAGCGGCAACCTTCGTATCAACCTGTCCTGGCGCATGCGGTCCGCCGACTTCACCAACCGGCCGCGCAGGCGCGGCTCGTTGCGGCATCCGCTGCAACTGCTCAAGCCCGAGCCGGTGCACGCGCACACCCAGGGCATGGTCAACGTCGACCTCGACCTCGCCTGCATGTACGAGTTGCAGGACGGCACCAAGGGCGTGGTGCAGCCGCTGGGCGGCTTCTACGGCGCGATGAACGAGCCGCCCTACGTCAAGCTGAGCGGCGACGACCGGTTCGGCTCCGCCTCCGGCGAGACGATATACGTCAACCTCGACCAGAGTGAGCACATCAAACGGCTGCTGGTCTTCGTCTACATCTACGACGGCACACCGGCGTTCGACCGCACGCACGCGGTGGTCACGCTCATCCCCAGCAACGGCCCCCACGTGGAGGTCGGCCTGAACGAGCGTGCCCCGGACGCCCGGTCCTGCGCGGTGCTGATGATGGAGCACGAGAAGGGCGAGCTGATCGTGCGCCGCGAGGTGCGGTACGTGTACGGCTTCCAGGCCGACCTGGACCGGCTCTACGGCTGGGGCATGACCTGGGGGCGCGGCTACAAGTCGACGTCCCGGGGCTGACCGGCCGCCGCTGCCCCTGGTCGGCGGCCGGGAGCCGCTGGGCGGTCAGCGGTTCACGAACTGCGGCCCCTGCGGCGGCAGCGTGAACGCCGGGTCGGGCTGCGGGTAGCCGTAGGCGGGCTGCGCGGCCGCCACCGGCTGCGGATAGCCGTAGC
>NZ_BAAHCA010000388.1:0-4451 GCF_054776295.1 Streptomyces sparsus | reverse complement strand
GGCGGCGACCGCCGCCCCGCCGCCGGGCGCCACGCCGAAGAACCTGCGGGCCTGGGCGACCCGGGCCCCCCTCATGCCGGCGCTGGTCTTCCTCATCCTCGTCACCCAGCTGCCGTTCGTCGCGACCCTGGTCATCTCCCTCTTCGAGTGGAACTCGCTGTACCCGGACGCCCGCGCCTTCACGGGACTGTCCAACTACGGCACGGTGCTCGCCGACGGCCAGCTGCGCGAGTCGGTCGTCACCACCGTCGTGCTCACCGTCAGCGTCGTACTGGCCAGTCTCGTCCTGGGCCTGGCCCTCGCGCTGCTGCTGGACCGCAGCTTCCGCGGCCGGGGCCTGGTCCGCACGATGCTGATCGCCCCCTTCCTGGTCGTGCCCGTCGCGGCGGCCCTGCTCTGGAAGCACGCGCTGTTCAACCCGGAGTACGGCCTGCTCAACGGCATGCTCAACTGGGCCGGCGGGCTGCTCGGCTTCGAGGAGGTCATCCAGCCCGACTGGATCTCCGACATGCCGCTGCTCGCGGTGGAGACGGCGCTGGTCTGGCAGTGGACGCCGTTCATGATGCTGATCCTGCTCGCCGGGTTGCAGAGCCGTCCCGCCGACATGATCGAGGCGGCCCGCATCGACGGTGCCGGCAGCTGGCAGATCTTCCGCTACCTCACGCTGCCGCACCTGCGCCGCTACCTGGAACTGGGCGGACTGCTCGGCTCGATCTACATCGTGCAGAACTTCGACGCCGTGTTCACCATGACCTCGGGCGGCCTCGGAACGGCCAACCTGCCGTACACCATCTACGAGACCTTCTACCGGGCCCACGAGTACGGGCTGGCCTCGGCCGCCGGTGTGCTGGTGGTCATCGGCTCGATCATCCTGGCCACCTTCGCGCTCCGAGTGGTCTCGTCGCTCTTCAGTGAGGAGGGATCCCGGTAATGAGCGCCGTCACCGCGACTCCGCCGGCGCTGCGCCGCGCACGCCGCCGCAGCAACGCCCTGGGCCTGCTGGCCTGGGCGGCAGGCATCCTGTTCTTCCTCCCGGTCGCCTGGATGCTGCTGACGTCCTTCCACTCCGAACCGGACGCGGCCACCAACCCGCCGTCGATCACCGCTCCGCTGACCCTGGACGGCTACCGCGAGTTCTTCGGTGCCGGCGGCGGGGCCGACCCGTGGCCGCCGCTGCTCAACTCGGTCACCGCCTCGGTGGCGTCCACCGCGCTGGTCCTGCTGCTGGCGTTCCCGGCGGCGTACGCGCTGTCGATCCGGCCGGTGAAGAAGTGGCGGGACGTGCTGTTCTTCTTCCTGTCCACCAAGATGCTGCCGATGGTCGCCGCACTGCTGCCGATCTACCTGTTCGCCAGCAACGCGGGCCTGCTGGACAACATCTGGCTGCTCGTCGTGCTGTACACGGCGATGAACCTGCCGATCGCCGTCTGGATGATGCAGTCGTTCCTGGCCGAGGTGCCCGTCGCCATCATCGAGGCGGCCCAGCTCGACGGGGCCCGGTTGCCGACCATCCTGTCCCGGGTCATCGCGCCGATCTCCGGCCCGGGCATCGCCGCCACCGCGCTGATCTGCTTCATCTTCAGCTGGAACGAGATGCTCTTCGCCCGGGTGCTCACCGGCGTCACCGCGCAGACCGCGCCCGTCTTCCTGACCGGATTCATCACCAGTCAGGGCCTGTTCCTGGCGAAGGTGTGCGCCGCGTCGATCGTCATCTCCCTGCCCGTGCTGGCCGCAGGGTTCGCCGCCCAGGACAAACTCGTCCAGGGCCTGTCGCTTGGAGCCGTCAAGTGAAAGCCGCAGTCATCGAAGCGCCCGGCAAGGTGTCCCTCACCACCGTCCCGGACCCCACTCCGGGCCCGCGCCAGGTGGTGGTGAAGGTGGCTGCGTGCGGGCTGTGCGGCACCGATCTGCACATCCTGCAGGGAGAGTTCGCGCCGACGCTGCCGGTCGTTCCCGGCCACGAGTTCGCCGGCGAGGTGGCGGCGGTCGGCAGCGAGGTGACGGAGCTGGTCGCCGGTGACCGGGTCGCGGTCGACCCGTCGCTCTACTGCTACGAGTGCCGCTACTGCCGCAGCGGGCACAACAACCTGTGCGACCGGTGGGCGGCGATCGGCGTCACCACCGCCGGCGGCGCGGCGGAGTACGCGGTGGCCCCGGTGGCGAACTGCGTCAAGCTGCCCGACCACGTCGGCCTGCAGGACGCCGCGCTGATCGAGCCGCTGTCGTGCGCGGTGCGCGGTTACGACGTGCTGTCGGCCCGGATGGGCGCACGGGTGCTCATCTACGGCTCCGGCACCATGGGTCTGATGATGCTGGAGCTGGCCAAGCGCACCGGCGCGGCCTCGGTGGACATGCTGGACCTCAATCCGGACCGGCTCGCCACCGCGAAGGCCCTGGGCTGCTCGGCGTCCGCCGCGAGCGCCGACGAGCTGGACCGTCCGCAGGGCTGGGACGTCGTCATCGACGCCACCGGCAACGCGAAGGCGATCCAGGACGGCATCGGCCGCGTCGCCAAGGCCGGAACGTTCCTTCAGTTCGGGGTGTCCGACTACGCGACCACCGCGACCATCGAGCCGTACAAGATCTACAACCAGGAGATCACCATCACCGGCTCGATGGCGGTGCTGCACAGCTACGAGCGGGCCGCCGACCTCTTCGCCGCCGGTGTGATCGACCCGGCGGTCTTTATCAGCGACCGGCACCCGCTGGACAGCTACCCCGAGGCCCTGGAGCAGTTCGCCGCCGGGCAGGGCCGGAAGATCGTGGTCGTTCCCTGAGCCCAGGGGCTCCGGGGCCCACGGGCTCCGGGGTCTCGAAGCTCAGGGCTGCGGGGTCCGAGGCGCGGGGTTCACTCCTCCGGGACTCGGCGCCGTGCGACTGGTGGGGTGTACACGCCCACCAGTTCGCGGTGCCACCACGCGCCGGTGGCCCGCCGCTCACGCCAGGTGGTGAAGCGGTACCGGTACAGCAGCGCCCGCACGTGTTCCGGCGGCCGGTCCGGAAAGGGGTTGCCGGCCAGCAGCCGCAGCGTCGCCGCGTCGTTCTCCAGCAGCCGCCGGAGGAACGCGCCGAACCAGGGACGGCTGTACGCGGGGGAGATCGCGGCGAACCACAGCATCCAGTCCAGCCGCAGGTGGTAGGGCGCCCACTGGCGCGGCAGCCGCCGGACGCTCCCGGGCTTGCCCGGGAAGTCGTACTCCCGCCAGCGGGTGGACCCGCTCGGCTCACGTTCGTCGGTGCCCTCCACCACGATCTCGTGACGCAACCGGGTCACGCTGCCGAACGCGCCGTAACTGCCGCTCAGGTGCAGGGGGTTGTAGGAGCGGTTCATCTGCTGCCGGGAGGAGAGCAGGTTGCGCACCGGCCGGTGCGCCAGCACCACCATCAGGGCTGCGCAGGCGAGCACCACCGTGACGAACCACGTCGGCGGCGCGGCGTGCGCGGGTGCCGTCAGCCACGCGGAGCTGTCCACGGCGGAGAACGCCAGCAGCAGGGTCAGCCAGTTCAGCCAGGCGAAGTTGCCGGACGCCACCAGCCACAGCTGGGTGACCACCACCGCGGCGGCGGCCCATCCGGCGACCGGCTGGGGCGCGAACAGCAGCCCCGGCACGACCAGTTGGGTGACGTGGTTCGCGGCGGCCTCCACCCGGTGCAGCGGCCTCGGCAGCCGGTGGAAGAACCAGCTGAGCGGCCCGGGCATCGGCTGCGTCTCGTGGTGGTAGTCCAGGCACGTCAGCCGGCGCCAGCACGGATCGCCGCGCCACTTGATCAGCCCCGCCCCGAACTCCACCCGGAACAGCAGCCAGCGCAGCAGCAACAGCACCGGCAGCGGGGGAGCGACCCCGGCGTTGCCCAGGAAGATGGCCAGGAACCCGGCCTCCAGCAGCAGCGACTCCCAGCCGAAGCCGTACCAGAGCTGCCCGACGTTGACGATCGACAGGTACAGCACCCACACCGACGTCCAGAGCAGCATGGACACCGCCAGCGGCACCCGGTCCCCGAGCCCGGCGAGCAGCGCCCCGGACAGCGCGGCGCCGGTCCAGGCCGTCGCGGCGAAGAGCCGGTCGGAGTAGCGCAGCCGGAACAGGCTCGGCGCGTCCTCGAACCGGGTGCGCCGCACGAAGTCCGGCACCGGGGTCATGCCGCGCTCGCCGATCAGCGGCCGGAACTGCCGCGCCGCACAGACGAACGCGATCACGAACAGCCCGGCGAGAGCCCGCTGGAAGACCAGCCGGCTCAGCCAGTAGTCGGGGGCCGCGAACCACTCCACACCCGCATGGTTACCACCGTCAGCCCCCGCCGGGCGGGAGGCGCCGGCCCGGCGGGGGCCGGGTATCGCCGCCCCGCGCGGCGTGCTCCGGTCAGCGTTCCAGGACCAGCGCCTGCCCCTGCCCGACGCCGATGCACAGCGGCAGGTCCACGCCGACGCCTTCGCGGACCGCCATGATCGC
>NZ_BAAHCA010000387.1:0-4454 GCF_054776295.1 Streptomyces sparsus | reverse complement strand
CGCCGGCCGCTCACCGCCGCGCTCGTACCGTCCGCCCATCGCCGGCCAGGACCGCCCGTAGCGCAGCGCGAGCACGCCCGCGACCAGCAGCAGGAAGCCGCCCGCCGCTGCCACGTACGGCCACACGGTGTGCGACACCTGGCTCACGGTGGCGTCGGCGAGCCCCGTCGCCTCGGCGGCCTTCTCGTCCAGCGCTTCGGTGTCCGAGGAACCGGCCAGCGCGGCGACCATGACGCCCATTCCGGAGAGGGCGAGCAGCCCGGCCACCACCGCCCGGCCGGCCCGGCGGACCGCGAACACCGCGACCAGCGCGGCGAGTCCGACGAGGGCCAGGGCGCTGGGCACACCGGAGACGTCGCTGCCGGAGACGTCGACGCCCATCGTGCCGGTGCCGAACGCGGCGGTGCCCTCGCCCCACGTCTGTCCGGAGGCGACAAGCACGACAGCGGCGCCGATCGCACCGCCCGGCAGTGCGACGGCGAGTGCGCGGCGGGGCCCTTGGCTGCGGTCCGACGGGGTGGAAGTCACCGTTCCACGCTACCGCCGAGTTGTTCCGCGGTGCGAACCGCCCTCAGCACCGCGGCGGCCTTGTTGCGGCACTCGACGTCCTCGGCCGCCGGATCGGAGTCGGCCACGACCCCGGCGCCGGCCTGCACGTAGGCGGTGCCGTCCCGCAGCACGGCGGTGCGGATGGCGATGGCGGTGTCGGAGTCCCCGGCGAAGTCCAGGTAGCCCACGCAGCCGCCGTACAGGCCGCGGCGGGTGGGTTCCAGTTCCTCGATGATCTGGAGCGCGCGCGGTTTCGGGGCCCCGGAGAGTGTGCCCGCCGGAAAGCAGGCGGTGAGCGCGTCGAAGGCGGTACGGCCGGGCGCGAGCCGGCCGGTCACCGTCGACACGATGTGCATCACGTGGCTGTACCGCTCGAGCGTCATGAAGTCGACGACCTCGACGCTGCCCGGCTCGCAGACCCGGCCCAGGTCGTTGCGCCCGAGATCGACCAGCATCAGGTGCTCGGCCCGCTCCTTGGGGTCGGCCAGCAGTTCCTCACCGAGCGCGGTGTCCTGCTGCGGGGTGGCGCCGCGCGGCCGGGTGCCGGCGATGGGGTGCAGCATCGCGCGGCCGTCCTCGACCTTCACCAGCGCCTCGGGGCTCGAGCCCACCACGTCGAACCCGTTGCCGGTGCCGTCCGGACCGGTGGTGCCGGACTCGTCGGCGCCGAAGCGGAACAGGTACATGTACGGGCTGGGGTTCGTCGCCCGCAGCACCCGGTAGACGTCCAGGGCGCTCGCCGCGCAGGGGGTCTGGAAACGTTGCGAGGGCACCACCTGGAACGCGTCCCCGGCGCGGATGCGCTCCTTGACCTCCTCGACGGCCGCCCGGAACGGGGCCGAGCCCCAGCGCTCGTCGTAGTCGGGGACCCGGGACGGCGGCAGCGGCACCCCGGCGGTGGCGACCGGGCGGGCCAGGTCGGCGGCCATCGTGTCCAGGCGGGCCACCGCGTCGGCGTGTGCCTGCTCGACGCCGGTCGCCAGGTCGTTGTGGTTGATCGCGTTGGCGATCAGCAGCACGGTCCCGTCCCGGTGGTCGAGCACCGCGAGGTCCGAGGCGAGCAGCATGGTGAACTCGGGCAGGTGCAGGTCGTCGACGGTGCTGTCCCCGACCTTCTCCAGCCGGCGCACCACGTCGTAGCCGAGATAGCCCACCATGCCGCCGGTGAAGGGCGGCAGTTCGGGGTCGCGCGGGGTGTGCAGGGTCTCCACCGCGGCACGCAGGGCCACCAGCGGGTCTCCGTCGGTGGGCACGCCGACGGGCGGGGTGCCCAGCCAGTGCGCCCGGCCGTCGCGGACGGTCAGCGCGGCGGCGCTGCGCACCCCGACGAAGGAGTACCGCGACCAGGTGCGGCCGTTCTCGGCGGACTCCAGCAGGAAGGTGCCCGGCCGCTCGGCGGCGAGCTTGCGGTACAGGCCGATGGGCGTGTCGCCGTCGGCGAGCAGGCGTCGGGTGACCGGGATGACCCGGCGGTCCTTCGCGAGCGTGCGGAAGGTCTCGAGGTCCGGCGTCGTCATGGTCGGTGACCCTACTCGGCGCCGGGGCCGCTGCCGATGTCACCCAGCGGCAGCGGGTCCTCGTCGAAGCAGGTCCGCGCCCCGGTGTGGCAGGCGGCGCCGGTCTGGTCGACCTTGACGAGCACCGTGTCGCCGTCGCAGTCCAGAGCGACCGACCTCACCTGCTGGATGTGCCCGGAGGTGTCGCCCTTGACCCAGTACTCGCCCCGGCTGCGGCTCCAGTAGGTGCAGCGTCCGGTGGTCAGTGTGCGGTGCAGCGCCTCGTCGTCCATCCAGCCGAGCATGAGGACTTCGCCGGTGTCGTACTGCTGGGCGATGGCGGGCACCAGGCCGTCGGGAGTGCGCTTCAACCGGGCGGCGACGGCGGGTTCGAGCGGGGATGCGGGCATGCGGCCATTCTGCCGCCGCCGGTGCCGATTGCGGAAACCGGCGCCCGGTGCACCGGCCCGTCGGGCCCGGCCTCCGCCGCGGACGGATCGGGGCCGGGAGGAGGCGGACCGCGGCAGGGCGGAAGGCGGGCGAGGCTGAGGGCGGCTCCGGGACAGAAAGCGGACGGCGCCGCTACGCTTCCTGCCGGTGCGGGTGTTGACGACGGTGCAGGTCGGGCCGCTGTTGACGCCGAGCGGTGCCGTTGCGTTCCTGTTCCACGGTTGTGACCATCCCAGGGCATCGAATGTCTGTGCCGTGGGGCATTCTGTCGTGCATGAGCTACCCGCCGCCCAACAACCCCCAGCAGCCCGGTCCCGGCGGCGGATTCGGTCCGCCCCAGGGATTCGGCCCCTCCGAACCGGCCGGCCCGCCCGCAGGCGGCTACGGCTACCCCGGTCCGCCCGGCAACCCGCCCCCCGGCTACGGCCAGGGAGGCCCGGGCGGGTACGGCCCCCAGGGGCCCGGCGGTTTCGGCCCCGGTGGTCCCGGCCCGTACCCGCCGCCGCCCGGTGGCGGCGGCAACGGCCCCAACAAGGCGGCGGTGACGATCATCGCCGTGGTGCTCGGCATCGCCGTGGCCATCGGCGTGGTGCTGCTGGTCAGCAGCGGTGACGACGACAAGGCCAAGGCCTCCACCGACACCTCCGCGTCCCCCGAGCCCGAGGAGTCGGCGAGCACGGACGCCTACCCGACACCGACGGACGAACCGACCTCCATACCCAGCCTGGACCTGCCGTCCCCGACGGCCGATCGGGATTCGACCGCGCCCACCGCCATCCCCTACGTGGTGCTGCCGCCCGGCACCTGCTTCAACCACCCGTCGCTGAACAGCAAGGCCACCGGCCTCGAGCGGCGCTCCTGCAACGAGTCGCACGACGCCGAGGTGATCTCCAACCGGAAGCTGACGGGCGACTACGCCACCAACACGGCCGTGCAGACGGCGGCGCTCGGCCTCTGTGAGAAGGACGCCAGGGCCCGGCTGCAGAAGGTCCCTCAGGACGGCACGCTCTACTACCCGTTCGCGCTGTTCCCGATGAAGGTCACCTACGAGCTGCAGGGCAAGGACACCGTCTCCTGCGCGATGACGCTCAGCAACACCAAGGACGGCAAGCAGCTGAAGGCCCCGCTGCCGGGCAGCTGACCCACTCCCGTCCGAGCCGGCCCGCGCGGCGCGACGCACCGCCGGGCCGGCCGCCGTACGCTGGAAGCATGTCGACCCATGCCAAACGTGAACGCCTGCTCCTCGCCGACCTGTTGGAGAGCTCCGGCCCCGACGCGCCGACCCTCTGCGAGGGCTGGACGACTCGTGACCTCGCCGCCCACGTGGTCGTGCGCGAACGTCGCGCCGACGCGGCGGGCGGCATCGTCATCAAGCCGCTCGCCGCTCGCCTGGAGCGGGTGCAGGCCGAGTTCGCAGGAAAGCCGTACGAGGAACTGGTCCAGCTCATCCGCACCGGACCGCCGAAGCTGTCGCCCTTCGCCCTGAAGCAGATCGACGAGGCGTCCAACACGGTGGAGTTCTACATCCACACCGAGGACATCCGCCGTGCGCAGCCGGACTGGCGTCCGCGCGAGCTGGACCCGGTCTTCGCCGACGCGCTGTGGCGGCGTCTGGAGACCGCCGCCCGGCTGTACGGGCGCAAGGCCCCGGTGGGCCTGGTGCTGCGCCGGCCCAACGGCCAGACGGCGGTGGCCCACAAGGGCACCCCGGTGGTGACCGCGACGGGTGAACCCTCCGAGTTGCTGATCTTCGTCTCCGACCGTCAGCAGGTCGCCGTCGTGGAACTGGAGGGCGACAAGGACGCGGTGGCCAAGGTGACCGAGGCGCCCTTCAACGTCTGATGCCTCGCTCCCGGCCGCCACCGCGGACCGGGAGCGACGGGACCGCACGCCGCCCGGGACCGGGGGCCGGCTCCACCGCCGGCTCCCGCCCCGGGCGCCTGTGCGGTCGGGGACGCA
>NZ_BAAHCA010000386.1:0-4458 GCF_054776295.1 Streptomyces sparsus | reverse complement strand
CCGCGAGCGCGGTGGGCATGCCGGCGACGACGACCGGCGAGGCGGCCGGGCCGTTCTCGGGGGTGTGCTCGCCCGCCGGGCGGCCGGTGCGCCAGGTGCGGCCGTCCTCGGCGCGCAGCTCGACGGAGGGCAGGTCCGGGTGGCCGGCGAACCGGCGGGTGAGGTAGTCCAGCAGCCGGTCGGTGAAGTCGCCGGGCAGGTCGTGCACGGCGTAGCCGGCGCCCAGGTCGACGTGGTGCAGCTCGATCTCCACCCGGCGCCGGAACGGCAGGGCGGCGGCGAGGTCGGTGACGCCGTTCCGCAGCTCGACCCGCTGCTGCCAGGCGTCGGCGTCGAGCGCGTCGAAGGCCGCGGCGAGCCGTTCGGCAGACGTGCGCAGGTCGTCGAGCTGCACGTCGAGCGGCCGGCCGGCCCCGGCCTCGATGTCGGCCTCCCTGCTCTGCGCGTCGGGGTACATGGGGCGGCCCTCGACCACGTTCACCAGTGCGTCGGCGTTCCGGGCCAGGTGGGCCAGCACATGCCCGCGGGTCCAGCCCGGCAGCAGCGAGGGCGCGGCGAGCAACGCGCCGGGCTCCTCCTGCGCCGGTCCGCCGGCGGGTCCGTCCCAGGCGGTGACCGCGGCCAGCAGCCGGTCGGTCGATTCCTGCAGTGCCGCGGTGTCGTGCTGGGGAGAAGTCATGATCCAACGCTATCGCTGCCACACGTTCGGGTGAAGGTGGACGATCTCGACCGTAATTCGAATGTGCGTGCTATAGGCTCATGGAAACAACATCGCGACGACACTTGCCGCGCGTGCCCCATACCCTGGTTCGGGGGCGGTGCTCTCAATCTTCTCAGCCTTCAGCCTTCTCAGCCTTCTCAGCGTTTTCAGCGTTCAGCGTTCTCCGATGTCCGTCCCCCACACCTCACATGAAAGGTGCCGACCGGCGTGACCGACCGTCTCACCGTCCGTGGCGCTCGCGAGCACAACCTCAAGAACGTCTCGCTCGACCTCCCCCGCGACTCGCTCATCGTCTTCACCGGGCTCTCCGGATCGGGCAAGTCCTCGCTCGCCTTCGACACGATCTTCGCGGAGGGCCAGCGCCGCTACGTCGAGTCGCTCTCCTCGTACGCGCGGCAGTTCCTCGGCCAGATGGACAAGCCCGACGTCGACTTCATCGAGGGCCTCTCCCCCGCGGTGTCCATCGACCAGAAGTCGACCTCCCGCAATCCGCGCTCCACGGTCGGCACCATCACCGAGGTCTACGACTACCTCCGGCTGCTCTTCGCCCGCATCGGTGACCCGCACTGCCCCGAGTGCGGGCAGTCCATCACCCGGCAGTCCCCGCAGGCCATCGTCGACAAGGTGCTCGACCTGGAGGAGGGCAGCCGCTTCCAGGTGCTCTCCCCGCTGGTGCGCGAGCGCAAGGGCGAGTTCGTGGACCTCTTCTCCGACCTGCAGTCCAAGGGGTACAGCCGCGCCCGGGTGGACGGCGCCACGATCCAGCTGTCGGACCCGCCGAAGCTGAAGAAGCAGGAGAAGCACACCATCGAGGTGGTCGTCGACCGCCTGACGGTCAAGGAGGGCGCCAAGCGGCGGCTCACCGACTCGGTGGAGACCGCACTCGGCCTCTCCGGCGGCACGGTCGTGCTCGACTTCGTCGACCTCCCCGAGGACGACCCGCAGCGCGAGCGCATGTACTCCGAGCACCTCTACTGCCCCACCGACGACCTCTCCTTCGAGGAGCTGGAGCCGCGCTCCTTCTCGTTCAACTCCCCCTTCGGCGCCTGCCCGGAGTGCACCGGCATCGGCACCCGGATGGAGGTGGACGCCGAGCTGATCGTGCCCGACGAGGACAAGTCCCTCGACGAGGGCGCCATCCACCCCTGGTCGCACGGCCACAACCGGGAGTACTTCGGCCGGCTCATCACCGCGCTCGCCGACGCGCTCGGCTTCCGCACGGACATCCCCTGGGCCGGGTTGCCGCAGCGGGCGAGGAAGGCGCTGCTCCACGGCCACCGCACGCAGATCGCGGTCCGCTACCGCAACCGCTACGGCCGGGAGCGCTCCTACACCACGGCCTTCGAGGGCGCGGTGCCGTTCGTGCGCCGCCGGCACTCCGAGGCGGAGACGGACTCCAGCCGGGAGCGCTTCGAGGGCTACATGCGCGAGGTGCACTGCCCGGCCTGCGAGGGCACACGGCTCAAGCCACTGGTGCTCGCCGTGACGGTGCAGGGCAGGTCGATCGCGGACATCGCCGCGATGTCGATCAGCGAGTGCGCGGACTTCCTCCGGGACATGAAGCTGAACGCGCGGCAGAAGACGATCGCCGAGCGGGTGCTCAAGGAGGTCAACGAGCGGCTGAGGTTCCTCGTCGACGTCGGCCTGGACTACCTCTCGCTCAACCGGGCCGCGGGCACGCTCTCCGGCGGCGAGGCGCAGCGCATCCGGCTCGCCACCCAGATCGGTTCCGGCCTGGTGGGTGTGCTCTACGTGCTCGACGAACCGTCCATCGGGCTGCACCAGCGGGACAACCACCGGCTGATCGAAACCCTGGTCCGGCTCCGGGACCTCGGCAACACCCTCATCGTCGTCGAGCACGACGAGGACACCATCAACGCCTCGGACTGGGTGGTCGACATCGGCCCCGGCGCCGGCGAGCACGGCGGTGAGGTGGTGCACAGCGGCTCGCTCAAGGAACTGCTCGTCAACGACGAGTCCGTCACCGGCCAGTACCTCTCCGGCAAGCGGCAGATCCCCACACCCGACACCCGCCGCCCGGTGGATCCGGCACGCAAGCTGACGGTGCACGGCGCCCGGGAGCACAACCTGCAGAACATCGACGTCGAGTTCCCGCTCGGTGTGCTGACGGCCGTGACGGGCGTCTCCGGTTCGGGCAAGTCGACGCTGGTGAACGACATCCTGTACACGCACCTGGCCCGGGAGCTCAACGGAGCCAAGTCGGTGCCCGGCCGGCACACCCGGGTGACCGGTGACGACCTCGTCGACAAGGTCGTGCACGTCGACCAGTCGCCCATCGGCCGCACCCCGCGGTCCAACCCGGCCACCTACACCGGCGTCTTCGACCACGTGCGGCGCCTCTTCGCCGAGACGATGGAGGCGAAGGTCCGCGGCTACCTGCCGGGCCGCTTCTCGTTCAACGTCAAGGGCGGCCGCTGCGAGAACTGCTCCGGCGACGGCACGATCAAGATCGAGATGAACTTCCTGCCGGACGTCTACGTCCCGTGCGAGGTCTGCCACGGGGCGCGCTACAACCGGGAGACGCTCGAGGTCCACTACAAGGGCAAGTCCATCGCCGAGGTGCTCGACATGCCCATCGAGCAGGCGATGGACTTCTTCGAGGCGGTCCCGGCCATCTCCCGGCACCTGCGCACGCTCAACGACGTGGGTCTGGGGTACGTCCGGCTCGGGCAGTCCGCCCCGACGCTCTCCGGTGGTGAGGCACAGCGGGTGAAGCTGGCCTCCGAGTTGCAGAAGCGCTCCACCGGCCGCACGGTCTACGTTCTCGACGAGCCGACCACGGGTCTGCACTTCGAGGACATCCGGAAGCTGATCAGGGTGCTGGACGGCCTGGTGGACAAGGGCAACACCGTCATCGTGATCGAGCACAACCTCGACGTCATCAAGACGGCGGACTGGCTGGTCGACATGGGCCCGGAGGGCGGTTCCGGCGGCGGGCTGGTGCTCGCCGAGGGCACTCCCGAGCAGGTGGCCGCCGTACCGACGAGCCACACGGGTAAGTTCCTGCGCGAGGTGCTCGGCAGCCGGGTCAGTGACGCCCCACCGGCCGCCAAGGCGGCCAGGAAGGCGCCCGCGAAGAAGGCCGCCGCGACGAGGGCCACCACAAAGAAGGCAGCGGCGAAGAAGGCCCCTGTGAAGAAGGCGGCTGCTGCCAAGAAGTAGGCAGGTCGTAGGCTTGCCCACCGTGACAGCGAACGATCAGCGCCCCAGCCGCCGCGCCGCCCTGAGCGGTGCGGCGGCGGTCGGCGCCAGTGCTCTCGGCCTCAGTGCCTGCTCCCCGTCGGACGGCCGCGCCAAGGGGCCGGCCACTCCGACGGCGCCGGTGCCGCTCGGTGACAGCTCCGAGGTTCCGGTCGGCGGCGCCCGCCTCTACCGGGAGGACAAGGTCGTGGTGGCCCAGCCCTCACCGGGCACCTTCACGGCGTTCAGCGCGGTGTGCACACACGGGGGCTGTGTGCTGAGCGGCCTGGAGAAGCTGACAGCGGACTGCGCCTGCCACGGCAGCCGGTTCGACGCCGCCACCGGCGAAGTGCTCCAGGGCCCGGCGACGGTGCCGCTCGTCAAGGTGCCGGTGCGCACGGACGGCAGCCGGCTGATCGTCGGCCCGGAGAGCTGACTCCGCCCCGCACCCCCTGGGTGGCTCCGCGACGGGGTCACCGGCCGGCCAGGGCCGGTCGGCAACGTGCCGCGCCCGCCCGAGCCGTCCCCGGAGGCGC
>NZ_BAAHCA010000385.1:0-4462 GCF_054776295.1 Streptomyces sparsus | reverse complement strand
ACCCCCGCCGCGGCCGACCACCCCGCCAAGGCGCACCCGGCGACACCGACCCCCCGGACGCCGCGACCGACGACGCGTCCGACACCGCGCCCGGAAGCGACACGGGCGGTGCGGACGGTCCGGACGACGTGACGGACGCCGCCGATCGGGACTGACCGGGACTGACCGGGCCCACTGCCGGCTACGGCTGGGTGGGGCCGGGGATGTGGGCGGGGGCGGGTGCTCGATCGGCGTCCGGAGCGGGGGTGGTGTCCGCGGTGGGGGTGGGCTCCCAGCGGAGGAGGTCTCCCGGCTGGCATTCGAGGACCTCGCAGAGCGCGGCGAGGGTCGCGAAGCGCACCGCCTTGGCGCGGCCGTTCTTGAGTACGGCCAGGTTGGCGGGGGTGATGCCGACGCGTTCGGCGAGTTCACCGACGGACATCTTCCGCTTGGCCAGCATCACGTCGATGTCGACGGCGATCGCCATCAGATGACCTCTTCCAGCTCGGCCCGCATCTGATCCGCCTCGACGTCGCGCGCGACGGCCTGGGCGAGCAGCATGCGCAGTACCAGCACGATCAGCGCCACGCCCAGCAGTGCCACGACCACGCCGCCCAGCAGCAGGACCATACCCGGGGCGACGGCCTCGCCGGGCGCCAGCAGTACCGCGATCGTGAACACCAGGAGGCCGGCGGCCACGAACGCGCCGATCACGATGTGAACGTATCGGAAGGCCGCGGGGGAGAAGACGGTTCCGCTGCGCACCATCGTCACCAGCCGCCACACGCAGACCAGCACGACCTGCACCGTCACCAGGCCCAGGAGTGTCATCACGACCAGCGGGACGCGCAGGTGCGAGAGTTCCCCGCCGGCCTCCTCCAGGTCGGTGGCGAGCAGCGGCACCATCAGCGCCTGTACAAACACCGAGCCGCCGAGCAGCACTACGAGCACAGCCCGCAGTGCGTGCACTGTCATTTTTCCCATCGTCTCTCCTTCGATCGAGCAGCGATGGAAACCTATCGAAATTCGATAGGAGGGGCAAGCGGGTAAGGGACCCCCGGGCGGGCGGGTTCCGGGGGCGGGGCCGGGCGGGGAGCGGTGGATCGTCGAGCGGGGCCCCGCCGGAGGTCAGTCCTGTGCTTCGCCCCTCTTGCTCCGGCGCCAGTCCCGCACGCACTGCTCGACGTCCAGCGGCGTCAACCGAAGCGGCGGACCGGGCGGCGGGAAGCGCAGCGCCTGCCGGATGCGGTCGTTGACGTCCGTCACGATCCGCCGCACCTCCGCCTCGGAACGGGCCCCGCGTGCCTCGGCGAGGGCGTCCTCGGTCTCCTTGCGCAGCGCCAGCGCGGGTGGCAGCACCGACACGCCCTCTCGCTGCAACTTGTCCTTGATCCACCAGTTCTCGTCGTACGGGCCGTCCGCGCCGGTCAGCGGCTTGCCCGCGCCGGGCAGGTCGTCGAAGGCGCCGCGCTCGGCGGCCTCGCGGATCTGCCTGTCGACCCACGACTCGACGCTCATGCCATGCGGTTTGCGTTCAGTCACGAGGTGTCCTCCCGAGGAGCCGTAACCCGCGTGGCAACCGGACGCCGCCCGACGCCACGCCTTCACGAACAGCCTTACCAGGACCCGGCCGGACGGAACCCGGACGTCAGCGTGTGCCGCACCCGACCGGGCACGCCACCGCGTGCCGCACCTGGCCGGCCGGGCATGCCGCCGCACGCGGACCGCCCCCGGCGGGCGGGCCCGGGTTCAGGCCAGGGCGGGCAGCAGCAGGTGGAGGGCGACCGCCAGCAGGCCCGCGTTGAGCAGGCCGCCGACGGTCATCGACGTGTAGAAGAAGGGCAGGGTGCGGTCCTTCATCGGGTTCACCCACATGACCAGCAGCCCGGTGGGCAAGGTCAGCACGACGGCGAACAGGTGCGCGGCGGAGTTCCACGTCGGGCGCCGCCGCACGACGTCGCTGTGCAGGCACACGCCCAGTACCGTCACCACCGTGCCGAGGTGGAGCAGCGGCAGCAGCCAACCGATGAGGTCGCGCGCCGACTCGGCCGTCATGTCGCACCGCCCGTCTCCGGGGCGCGGCCGTCTTCCCGGACCGCTTCCGGCAAGCCCCGCAGCAGTGTCACCCGGCCGGGCACGTCGGCGGATGAGTACCCCTACTCACCCAGCGGCCCCGGGTCACCCGCTGCGTGCCCCGGCCGGGTCACCCGGCGTGTGCCCCGGCCGGGTCGTCCACCGGCCGGACGGGGAGTGCGGACAGCTCCCGCCGCAGGGCGTCCGCGAAGTCCTCGAACTCCTGCTGTCGGGCGGTGCCCGCGCGCATCGCCAGGGCGATCCGCCGGGAGGGTGCCGGTGCCGCGAAACGGCCGGTGGCGAGCGACTCACTGCGCCCGGTCTCGACCCGCAGCGCGGTCCGCGGCAGCAGCGTCACGCCCATGCCGCCCGCCACCAGCTGCACCAGGGTGGACAGTCCGGCGGCCGTCGTGGTCACCGGGGCACCGTCCGTGCGTCCCGCCTCCCGGCATATGTCGAGTGC
Source organism: Streptomyces sparsus (assembly GCF_054776295.1). Taxonomy (NCBI): domain Bacteria; kingdom Bacillati; phylum Actinomycetota; class Actinomycetes; order Kitasatosporales; family Streptomycetaceae; genus Streptomyces; species Streptomyces sparsus. The sequence goes on along the minus strand of NZ_BAAHCA010000385.1, from coordinate 1,947 downwards.
CTGGTCGCGCAGGCAGTGCCCCTCGTCAAGCAGCAGCAGGGCCAGGTCGCGCAGCCGCGTGCGGGGGATGTCGCGGCGCCCTGCCAGCTCGTGCCCGCGCGGCAGCACCAGCACGAAGTCCTCGTCGAACAGCGGCATGGTGACCACACCGTGCGCACCGGCGGAACCGAGCGGCACCGCCAGCAGCAGCAGGTCCAGCCGGCCGGCGGTGAGTCCGTCCAGCAGGGACGCCGTCTGCTCCTCGTGCACCTGGAGGTCCAGCTGCGGGTAGCTGCGGTGCACCAGCCGCAGCACGGTCGGCAGCAGGTAGGGCGCACAGGTGGGGATGACGCCGAGCCGCAGCACGCCGGTGAACGGCGCCCGGGCTGCCTCCGCCTCCTCCAGCAGCTCCCCGACCGCTTCCAGTACCGTGCGGGCCCGTCCGGCGAGACGTTCACCGGCGGGGGAGAGCAGCACCCTGCGCGTGGTGCGTTCCAGGAGCTGTACGCCGAGTGACTCCTCCAGGGCGGCGACGGCACCCGACAGGGCGGGCTGGCTCATGCCGATGTCGGCGGCGGCTTCCCGGAAGTGAAGGTGCTCCGCGACAGCGGCGAACGCTCTGAGCTGGGAGAGGCTGGGCTGACGGGCTTTGCTCACGATGGGGTGCTCACTCCTGTGGCCGCGGTCGGCGGCCGTCCGGACAACAGCAGCGAGTCTAGCCAGCCCGCCGGGAGGGACCGGACGCGCCGCCGTCCGGCCCGTCGCTGCCCCGCCCCTCTCCGTTCGGGGGGCCGGCGCGGCCGCCCAGCTCGTCGGTGTGGGTGATCGCCGCGAGCGGGGCGCCCGTCCGGTAGCAGGCGCGGACCACGGCGTACCCGGAGATCGGCAGGGTGAGCAGTTGCAGCACCACGGCGACGAGAACCGTCAGCACGGTGTACACGCCCGGCATCCGGACCAGGACGCCGAACAGCAGGCACACCAGGCCGAGGCAGGCCCCCTTGGTGACCGCGTTCACCCGGTTGTAGCTGTCGGGCAGCCGGATCAGTCCGACCGCGGCGATCAGGATGAGCGCGCCGCCGGCCAGCAGCAGTACGTCCGACACCGCCGTCTGCACGCCTCCCGCGGTGACGGCGGCGAGCAGGGCGGGAGAGGGGGACGCGGCAGGGTTCATCGGGTGCTCCTGGCTTCCAGCAGCCGGGCCAGCGCCACCGTGGCCAGGAAGCCGACCAGGGCGGCGACCAGTACGAGGTCGAGTAGCGCCGGGCTGTCCAGGCGGAGAGCCAGCACCGCCAGCCCGGCGACGAACACGGCGAAGCCGAAGTCGGTCGCGACCAGGCGGTCGGCGGCGCTCGGACCGGCGACGACCCGGACGACGGCCACCAGCAGCGACAGGGTCAGGGCCACCAGGACGACGTTGATCACCATCACGTGCTCCTTCGCAGCTCGTCGGCCTCGTCGGCGGGCCGGAAAGCGGCCAGCATCAGCGTCTCCAGTTCCCGCAGCTCCTGCCGGAACGCCGCCACGTCGTGGGCGTGTGCGCCGTGCACGTACAGGGTCGGCGGCTCGGTCAGCACCTCGACGGTGAGCGTGCCCGGGGTGAGGTTGATGAGATTGCTGATCGAGACGATCTCCCATCGGGTGCGGCAGCGCAGTGGCACCTCCACGATGGCCGGGGCCAGTCCGCTGCGGGGCGTGAGGATCTCCCAGGCGATGGTGAGGTTGGCCTTGACGAGCCGGTAGCCGAAACCGAGCAGGAACGCCGCCACGTGCCGTGTCCGGCCCGCGGTCCGGCGAAGAGGGGTGCTCATCGGCCCGTCACCTCCCGTACCCAGTCGGACGGGTCGACCAGGCCGTCGGCGGCCGTCGCCGCCCAGGACAGCAGCGGCTCGGCGCCGACTCCCAGCAGCAGCGAGAAGGCGGCCAGCCCCGCCGCCGGCAGCACCAGCAGGGTGCCGGCCCGCGGCTCTC
>NZ_BAAHCA010000384.1:0-4469 GCF_054776295.1 Streptomyces sparsus | reverse complement strand
GTCGTGCCGATCGCGGTGGACGACGACACCCGCACCGAGGGAAGCCGGCTGCTGCCCGCCTCCGACGGGCAGGCCCGCGAGCTGGCCGTGCACCGCAACGCGCCGGGCCACCTGCTGGTCAGCGACCGCACGGCGCGGCCGGTGGTGGACGAGCTGAGCTGGGAGCAGGACGGCACGCTGCTGGTCGGCGGCACCTGCCCGGGCACGGACGACTCCCCGGTCGACCTCGTCCTGCTGCACCGCGCACACCACGAGCGCAAGGCCTTCCCGCTGACGTTCGCCGACGGCCGGTTCACCGCCCGGATCACCCCCGCGGCCGTCCGCACGCAGGCAGGCACGCTGCCGCTCCGCCCGGGCCGCTGGAACCTGGTGTTCCAGGACGCCGCCCAGGGCTCCGAGCCGACGCCGGTGATGCTCGCCGACCACCTGGTCGAACGTTTCCCCCAGAGCCGGGTCGTCGACGGACGCACCTACGCCGTGCAGTGCTACTCCTACGACCGGCTCGCGCTGGAGGTGCTCTCGGCGCTCAAGGACGACGAGCGCGGCCCCTACCGGCAGAAGCTGCTGCGCACCACCGTCTACCCGCAGGCCCGCACCCAGCCGCTGCGCGACGCGGTGCTCTACGACAGCTACACCGGCAAGCAGTTCTCCGACTCGCCGCGCGCCGTCTACGAGGAGCTCCGGCGGCGCGACGCCGACCTGGAGCACCTGTGGGTCGTCCGCGAGGAGCAGGTGGAGCTGCCCGAGGGCGCCCGCGCCGTCCGCATGTGGGGGCGTGAGTGGTTCGAGGCGATGGCGCGCTGCCGGTACATCGTCACCAACGCCCACCTGCCGCACTGGATCAAGCGGCGCCCGGGCCAGGTCATCGTGCAGGCATGGCACGGCACGCCGCTGAAGAAGATCGGGCACGACATCGAGGACGTGCAGTTCGCCAACAGCCGGTACCTGGAGAACGTCGCCGAGGAGTCCCGCAGCTGGAGCTTCCTGGTCTCCCCGAACCGGTTCAGCACGCCCATCCTCAAGCGCGCCTTCGCGTTCGACGGGGAGATGCTGGAAGCCGGCTACCCCAGGAACGACATCCTCTACGCGGCGGACCGCGACGAGGTCGCCAAGCAGGTCAGGGAGCGCATCGGGCTGCCGCCGGACAAGAAGGTCGTGCTGTACGCGCCGACCTGGCGGGACGACCAGTTCTACGGCCCCGGACGCTACAAGCTGGACATGCGCATCGACCTGGAGGCGGCCAGGAAGCAGCTCGGCGAGGACCACGTGCTGCTGGTCCGCAGGCACCCCAACGTGGTGGACACCGTGCCGGGGGAGGGCGGCGGCTTCGTGTGGGACGTGTCGGAGTACCCGGAGATCGGCGAGCTGTTCCTCATCGCGGACGTGCTCGTCACCGACTACTCGTCCCTGATGTTCGACTACGCCAACACCGGTCGCCCGATCCTGTTCTTCACCTACGACCTGGAGCACTACCGCGACCAACTGCGCGGTTTCTACTTCGACTTCGAGCGGGAGGCGCCCGGTCCGCTGCTCTCCACCTCGGAGGAACTGGTGGCCGCGCTGCGCGACCTGGACCCCGTCACCGAGCGCTACCGGGAGGCGTACCAGGCGTTCCGGCACACCTTCTGCGACCTCGACGACGGCCGGGCGTCCAGCCGCGTCATCGACCGGATGCGGGAACTGGCCGCCGCGGAGCACGACGAGGGCGCCCGCTGACGCGCCGGACGGGGTGAGCGCCGCACGCGCCCACCCCACGCCCGAGGGGCGCCCTCCCGTCACCGGGAGGGCGCCCCTCGCGCTTGGGCGGCGGACTCCTACAGGTCGACCAGCTTGAGCGCGAACTGGCCGCGCACACTGAAGTAGGGCCGCAGCTCGCAGCGTCCGGAGGAGCGCCGGAACAGCGGACCCCTGCGGTCCGGGACCTCCAGCACCGGCCGGGGGAAGGTGAAGACGGTCATCGGGTCCAGCACGTCGGTGGCGCTCTTGCACAGCCGGACCGGTTCCCGCTCGCTGCCAGGGGAGAGCCACAGGTCCCAGACCTCCTCGCCCCGCTCGTGACCGAACACCATGTCACCGCAGGGGATGTCGGCCCGGAACGCGCCGCCGCCCGACCGCTCCACGCGAAAGCCGAGATTGCGCTCCGGCGTGCCGCGGTGCACCGCCGTCACGGTCGCGTCCGCCTCGACGTCCGCACCCCACAACTCGCCGGTGACACACACCGACTCGCTGGTGACGGTGACCGGACCGACCTCGGCGTGCACCTCCCGCGCGACGCTGCGGACCCGGACCTCCCCCTCACTGCTCACGTGGGGGTGCAGCAGTTCCAGCACCGGCCCGTCGGAGGCCGGCAGGTGCACGGAGAGCAGGCCGCGGGTGTCGCAGCTGTCGGCCCGCAGTGAGGTCAGCGCGGTGTCGGGGTGCTCGACCGACAACTGCCACTCGCCCTCGGCCAGCCCCCGCCGCCTGGGCACCACCGCGAGCAGCCGGCCGTCGGACGGGCGGAACGGGACGCGGACCGGCGCGGCGCCCGTGCCCGACGGCAGGCAGACCAGCGTCGGCGGCTCGGCGGAACCGGCGGCCGGCAGCGTGACGTGCAGGTCGCCGGAGCCGGACTCGTCGATCCGGCAGTCGGCCTTCGCCTGCCGGGAGCGGCGGGCGAACGCCTGCTGGAGGATTTCCTCGAACCGGTCGGCGCTCGCCTCGGGTGAGAACCTGGCCGCGTTGCGTTCCGCCGCCGCACCCATCGCGGTGCGTCGCTGCTCGTCCTCGATGAGGGTGGTCAGCGCGGCGGCCATGGCCTCCACGTCCCCGACCGGCACCAGCTCCCCGTCCTCGCCGGGGGTGAGGATGTTCCGCGGCCCGTGGTCGCAGTCGGTGGCGATCACCGGGAGCCGGCAGGACATCGCCTCCACCACCACGTTGCCGAACGGTTCACGCCGGGACGGCAGCACGAACACCGAGCCCTTGGCGAGTTCCCGGGTGACGCCGCTCACCGCCCCCATCAGCAGCACGTTGTTGTACGCGTGCAGCTCCTCGATCTGCCGGCGCAGCCGGGCGCGCTCCGGCCCGTCGCCGTAGATGCGCAACTGCCATCCGGGGTGCTTCTCGGCGGCGATGGAGAACGCGGCGATCAGGTCGTCGAAGCCCTTGTGCTTCTTCAGCAGGCCGGCGGTGACCACCACCGGGTTGTTCCCGTCGGACGTGCAGTCCCGGGCCAGGGGCACGCAGTTCGGCATGACCGCGAGGTTCCGTCCGTCACCGAGCGCCTTGCTCAGCACCGTGAGCTCCTCCGGGGTGAGCACGGTGACGGCGTCCAGCGCCCGGTACGCGGCGAACAGCGGATCCCGGATGTGCCGGTGGAAGGTGGTGGGGCGGGAGTGCTCCTGGGCGACCTTCAGATACGTGTCGCGGCCCGCGCGGTGCAGCACCGAGGTGATGCGGGGGTTGGAGCTGACCACCACGTCGGCGTCCGTGGTCTGCAGGTACTCCAGCAGCCGCAGCTCGGCGAGGCGGCTGACGTGCGGAACGTCCTCGCCCGGTTCGCCGGGGTAGACCTTGGGCTGCTCCCGCATCAGCGGGTTGTCGCCGTCGTACGTCGGCGACGTGGGACGCACGTCGGTCAGATCCACCACCCGGGCCCGGTCGTCGAGCGGCATCGGAGACGTCTCCCGGTCCCGGCGCAGGGAGACGACCTCGACCTCGTGACGGGCGGCGAGCGCGCCGGCCAGGTTGTGCGTCGCGCTCACCACCCCGCCCAGCCGGTAGCGGTCCACCATCAGGAAGGCGATCTTCATCGGTGTGACTGGTCCTTTCGCGGTGCACATCCCGTTCACTCGGATTACCCCGATTTAGCGGTGTCAGTGCCCCGGCGCGAGCAGGCGCCGGATCCTCCGCGTCACGACGCGCAGCGCGCTGCGCGGACCGGGAGCCAGACGCAGCGCCAACGAGCCGCGATGGGTGGCGTACGGCTGCACCAGCAGCAGGCCGTGCCGCCGGCTGGGCGCCACCGTGCGGCGCAGGCCCGCCCCGGTCGGACGCACCGCCGTGTACAGCGAACGGCCGTTGTCGCAGCGGATCCGCGCGTAGACGTCCCAGATGTCCACCGGGCCCCCGGCAGGACCCGACCGGTCGGCCAGCGCGTCCAGATCCAGTGACAACCGGGCCGTCCAGCCGCCGCCGTCCCGATCCGGCTGCGCGTTGCGCGACTGGCCCAGCCGGCCGTCCGCCCGGTGGCGCAGCTCGATGTCCACGCACCGCACGCCGGCACCCGCCAGCCGGCCGTACATGTCGTGCGCGCGCAGCCGCACCCCGGACCGGCCGGTGAGCTCGGCCTCCACGGTCAGCGGCAGCCGGTACAGCGGCTTGCCCTCCATGCCGTCCAACGGCGCCTCCGGCAGGTCGGCCGACCACACCGGGCTCCCGTTCGCGGCGGCGTAGGGCGGCAGCAGGCGGGCCGGGCGCGCCGCCAG
>NZ_BAAHCA010000383.1:3809-4475 GCF_054776295.1 Streptomyces sparsus | reverse complement strand
CGGGCACTTCGGCGACCGCGCGCTGTGGGCCGGAGTGGACGGCGACCGCGACCGCCTCGCCGCGCTGGCCGCCGACGCCGCCGAAGCGGGACGCCGCACCCTCCACGCCGCCCTCCCGGCCACCCATCTTTCGGCTCCCGACCCTCCGGCCACCGGCGCTCCGGCAGCCACCGGTCGTTCGGTCAGCGATCCGCCGCCGGGCCGGTACGTGCCGTCGCCGGGTGGCCCGGAGGGCTCCGTCTCACAGGGCTCCGTCTCGCAGGGCGGCGAGGGCCGGCCGGACGTGCACCGGTCCGGTACCGCGTGGTCCTTCGTGCCGCACCTGACCCTCGCGCGCGGGCCGGGCGGAGTGCCGCTGACGCCGTGGGCGGCCGAGCTGGACGGCTTCGCCTCGCAGTCCTGGCAGGTCACCGAGGTGGCCCTGGTCAGCAGCCGGCTGCCGCGCGGACCGGTCGCCGGGCCGCGCTACCTCCGCGTCGCCGCCTGGCCGCTCGGCGGCTGAGCCGGCCGGATACCGTGGAAGGGTGAACCCCAAGATCAGGATGCGGATCGTGACCGGCGCGCTGGTGCTGATGTTCGTGGTGGTGGCGGTCGCGGGGGGGTTCGGCCGCTGGTACTCCAGTGCGGTTTCGTGATCTATCCAGCGGATTTGTCGGCGGATCGTCG
>NZ_BAAHCA010000383.1:0-3711 GCF_054776295.1 Streptomyces sparsus | reverse complement strand
GCGGCGGCGAGGGCGGTCAGGAACGCCAGCGCGAGCATGGCGAGCGTGATGTGCCGGTGCCAGGAGGTCCAGTGCCTCACCTGGTAGTGGTCGAGTCCGACCTGGCCCTTGGCGGCCTGGAAGCACTCCTCGACGCTCCAGCGGACACCGGCGACGCGGACCAGTTCGGACAGGGCCACCTTTGTGGGTGACCAGCACAGGTAGCAGGCGAGTTCACCGGTAGTCCGGTTACGTCGGATGAGCAGGTGGCGGTGGCAGTCGGTGCCGATGTGGATCCAGGCCCAGTCGTAGTACCGCGGGCCTTTCGCACCGTTTCCGGCGCTGTGGCGCTGACAGGCCGTGGCGCGCAGGCGGCCGGCGACGGTGTCCGCGCGGACGGCAGTGCGGCCGTGGTTGATTCTCACCCGCATCGAGCAGGCGACGGCCAGCACGTAGCCGGTGCCGCGCGCCTCGAGGGCGGCGCGGAGCTGGGGGTCCTGGCTGTAGGCTTCATCGCCGGTCACCCAGGACGCGGCGATCCCGGTGTCCAGCGCGACGGCGATCATCTCCCCGGCCAGGCAGGGCTTGGTCGCGAACTGGATGTCCTCGGGGATCCCGGCCGCGTGACGGCGTTCGGGATCGGAGCACCAGGACTGTTCGGGCAGGTAGAGGCGGCGGTCGATCAGGGCCCGTCCCCGGCTGGTGGCCAGGGCGAGGAAGACGCCGACCTGCGTCCCGCGGTGCCGGTGTACTGCCGTTGCACACCGGCCGGGCCGCGGCCCGCGGCTCAACTCGCCCTAAGCGGCCCGCGATACGGGCCATGACCTGGTCGAACATCGTCCGCCAGCGAGCAGGGTCCACGCTATGGCCCGCGGCCACCGCACGATCTTCAGGAGTCCACACAACTCCCGATGATCACGCGGCGGCTGCTCCCGTTCCCAGCCGGGTCCGCGACAAGATCGCGAAACCAGACTGGAATACTGATCCGGGACGCACTTGTGGCACAACTTCTGGGACGGTTCTGACCTGGGCAGTGTCGATCGACGTCGACACCGTCGGACGGCGTCCCAGTTCCAAGGAAGTGGGACGGCCTGGCCGGCCGCCTACATAGCCGCCTGTTGTTCGGCGGAAGCTACGGCGACTCCCGGTGGGCGAAGCTACCGCCGTCCGAACGAGACCGTTGTCCGCTGAGGGTCCGCGCCCAGGGCTCGTCGACGTCGGCCAGGCCGAGGGTCAGCGTGACATTTTCGAGCATACCGGCGCCGAACCAGTGCCGGACCGCAGCGTCGTCGTGGTTCAGGAGCTCACTGACGAGTTCGACCTGCCTGGCATAGCACGTGCGCAACGCCTCAGCCACGAGCGGCTCATCGGCTGCGCAACTGGCCTGCATGAGGAACCGCATGACGTCCCGGTCCTCGATCAGGGTGCTGTAGGCGGACCGGATCGCACGCATCACCGCCTCCGGCTGCCGGTGCGGCCCGGCCTCATCGGCGCCGGCTTCGGCGCCGGTCAGAGCATCCGAGATCAGCTCGGACACGTGGAGGATGGCACCGGCGAACAACGCCTCCTTGCTGGCGAAAAGGCGGTAGACGTAGGGCTGAGAGATTTCGGCCCGTTCGGCGATCTCACCAGTGGTCGTGCCGTAGTAACCCTTGCGCGCAAAGCAGGCCACGGCAGCGTCCAGCACGACTCGACGGCGTTGATCGCTCTTCACTCTGGAGCCAGGGGCGGGCATGTCTCCCAGTCTCTCACTGCGGAGTGCGACAGGGTGCGAAGGGGCAAGACGGGTGGGTGAACCGTCTCACCCCGTCGAACCGGGATCAACGCTCCGAGGGCCACGACACGTCTTGGCCGCTGGCCGCCTCGTCGGGGGTCATGGCCTCGATGACCACGAGAGGATTCCAGTAGTCGACGAACTGCTCGACCAGGCCCGCCTCGTCGAGGCGGATCACCGTGATGACTGTCTGCTCGTACGGCTTGCCGGTGCTGAGGGCGATTCCCTCCGAGCGGTATTCGGCGACCGCGGTCCGGGGGTTGGCCGTCTCGATGAACTTCACGTCGACGAACTTCACGTCGAAGGTCTGCGGGAAGCCGCGCATGTGGGCGATCAGCGCCTCGCGTCCCTGCACCAGGGTGGGCACACCGGCGGGGGCGAAGGGGAACTCGACCGTGCCGTCCGCGGCGTACAGCTCGATCCACTCGTCGATCTGGCCGGACGACACCAGCCGAAGGTGCTCTGCCAGGGCGTGCTGTGCGGGGGTGAGCTCGCGGGTCGGGTTGGCGTTCATGAATACTCCTCTGTTAGTGGTTGAACAATAACAAACGTAACAGGGAGACCTCCGAGGAGCAAGGGTGAGGGCCGTCACGGCCCAGCCAGGACAGACGTCGGTAGTCCGACTCTGGTTTGGGGCGTGCAGCGCAGGAGCGGCACCGTTTGGATGACGGCTGTGTCCCGGGAAGTCACCACGTCCGCGCACGCGCACGACCTCGGGCGTACTGCTCTCGCGGCCCATCTCATGGGCGTCGATCACGACTCGGACCTGGTACTCCAGTGCGGTTTCGTGATCTATCCAGCGGATTTGTCGGCGGATCGTCGTCGGTAGTGGCTGCGGCGGGCTGTTGCCTGGTGGTGTGTGCGTCAGTGGGACCAGTGCTGCAGTCTGCCCGCGGGCACGGCCGGTGTGGTGAGGACGGCGGCGAGCAGGTGGCGGATCTCGGGGACGGTCAACGTGATCGGGTCGCTGCCGCGGGTGGGGTGGAGTGGATCGGCGGGCCGTTGTGGTGCCGGGTCGGCGGCGAGGGCGGTCAGGAACGCCAGCGCGAGCATGGCGAGCGTGATGTGCCGCTGCCAGGCGGTGGCGGGCAGGCGTGCGGCGAGGGTGTCCGCGCGGATGGGGGTGCGGCCTGAGTTGATCCGCACCCTGGTCGAGCAGGCGACCGCGAGAACGTAACTGGTCCCGCGTGCCTCCAGGGCGGGCACGCAGTCGCGGGTCCTGGCCGTAGGCTTCGTCACTGGTCACCCACGGTGCCGGCACCCCGGAGTCCAGTGCGGCGGCGATCATCTCCCCGGCCAGGCGGGGCTTGGTCGCGAACCGGACTTCGTCGGGTATCCCGGCCACCCGGCGGCGTTCGGGATCGGTGCACCAGGACTGTTAGGGCAGGTAGAGGCGGCGGTCGCTCAGGGCCCGTCCCCGGCTGGTGGCGTAGGCGAGGAAGACGCCGACCTGGGAGTTCTCAATGCGCCCGGCGGTGCCGGTGTACTGGCGCTGGACGCCCGCCGAGGCGCGGCCCTTCTTCACGAAGCCGGTCTCGTCCACGATCAGCACCGCGCCCTCGGTGTCGAGGTGTGCGACGGCGTAGGCCCGGATATCGTCACGGACGGCGTCGGCGTCCCAGCGGGCGTAGCGCAGCAGCCGCTGCATCGGGCCCGGCTGGGCCAAGCCGGCCTGTTCGGCCAGCTGCCAGCAGTTCTTCCGCTCGGTACGCGACAGCAGCCCGAGCAGATAGGCACGGGCCGTCCTCCGCGGTTCAACCCGGCTGAACCGGCCCGCGATCCGGGCCATGGCCTGCTCGAACATCGCCCCGCCATCGGGCGCCGTCGGTGCTGTGACCTGCGGCCACCGCACGATCGTCATGAGTCCACACAACCCTTGATGATCACGCGGTGGCCGTACCCGTTCCCAGCCGGGTCGTACGGCCGGGCGGCCCCGGGCGCGGAGAGTCTCCGCGCCC
>NZ_BAAHCA010000382.1:0-4478 GCF_054776295.1 Streptomyces sparsus | reverse complement strand
CCCGGGGCCGCGACCCCGGGCCAGGGCCCTCGGCGTCTCGGCAGCTCCGGGGTCGTGTCCCCGGGGGCTGCCGTGGCCTCAGCGGCGGCGTGCGGCGCGCAGGTACTCCCGGTTCATCGCGGTGATCGACTGGAACGGGATGCCCTTGGGGCAGGCGGAGGCGCACTCGCCGACGTTGGTGCAGCCGCCGAACCCCTCTCCGTCCATGGCCTCCACCATGTTCTCGACCCGGCTCTCCCGCTCCGGGGCGCCCTGCGGCAGCACGTTGAGGTGCATCACCTTGGCCGCTGTGAACAGCATCGCCGAACCGTTCGGGCAGGCCGCGACACACGCCCCGCAGCCGATGCACTCCGCGTTCTGGAACGCGGAGTCCGCGGTCGGCTTGGGCACGGCCGTCGCGTGCGCCTCCGGCGCGCTGCCGGTGGGGGCGGTGATGTAACCGCCGGAACCGACGATCCGGTCGAGTGCCGACCGGTCGACGACGAGGTCCCGCACCACGGGGAAGGCGCCGGCCCGCCACGGTTCGACGTCCACCGTGTCGCCGTCCGAGAAGTGCCGCATGTGCAGTTGGCAGGCGGTGGTGCGCTCCGGGCCGTGCGCCTGCCCGTTGATGACCATGCCGCACGCCCCGCAGATGCCCTCCCGGCAGTCGTGGTCGAAGGCGACGGGTTCCTCCCCTCGCAGGGCGAGTTCCTCGTTGAGCACGTCCAGCATCTCCAGGAAGGACATGTCGGGGGAGATGCCGTCGACGGTGTAGGGGGTCATGCGGCCGGCGGCTTCGGGGCCGCTCTGCCGCCAGATGCGCAGGGTGAGCTTCATGAGTAGCTCCGCTGGGTGGGGTGTACGTAGGCGAAGTCCAGGTCCTCGCGGTGCAGCACGGGGGGTTCGCCGTCTCCCGTGTGCTCCCACGCGGCGACGTAGGAGAACCGCTCGTCGTCGCGTTGCGCCTCACCGGTCTCCGTCCGGCTCTCGGTCCGGAAGTGCCCGCCGCAGGACTCGGTGCGGTGCAGCGCGTCCACGCACATCAGCTCGGCCAGCTCCAGGTTGTCCGCGACCCGGTGGGCGCGTTCCAGCGACTGGTTCAGCTGCTCGCCGCTGCCGGGTACGGTGACGCGCCGCCAGAACTCCTCGCGCAGTTCCGGGATGCGCTCCAGGGCCCGGCGCAGCCCGCGGTCGGAGCGGGCCATGCCGCACTCCTCCCACATCAGCTCGCCCAGTTCCCGGGAGAACGAGTCGGCGGTCCGGTCGCCGTTGTTGGACAGCAGCCGGTACAGCCGGTCGGTGACGGAGGACACCGCTTCGTGCACCGCGGGGTGGTCGGCGTCCACCTCCGTGGGCGGATGCCCCGCCAGGTAGTGGCTGAGGGTCGTCGGCAGTACGAAGTAGCCGTCTGCCAGGCCCTGCATCAGGGCCGAGGCACCCAGCCGGTTGGCGCCGTGGTCGGAGAAGTTGGCCTCGCCGATCGCGAACAGTCCCGGCACGGTCGTCTGGAGGTCGTAGTCCACCCACAGGCCGCCCATCGTGTAGTGGATCGCCGGGTAGATGCGCATCGGCACCTCGTACGGGTTCTCGGCGGTGATGCGCTCGTACATCTCGAAGAGGTTGCCGTACCTCTCCTCGACGGCCTCCTGGCCCAGGCGCCGGATCGCGTCCGCGAAGTCGAGGTAGACGCCCTGACCTGTCGGGCCGACGCCGCGGCCCTCGTCGCACACGTTCTTCGCGGCGCGGGAGGCGATGTCGCGGGGCACCAGGTTGCCGAAGGCCGGGTAGAGCCGCTCCAGGTAGTAGTCCCGTTCCGACTCGGGGATCTCGCCGGGCGGCCGGGAGTCGGACGCGCTCTTCGGCACCCAGATCCGCCCGTCGTTGCGCAGCGACTCGCTCATCAGCGTCAGCTTCGCCTGGTGGTCGCCGGAGCGCGGGATGCAGGTGGGGTGGATCTGGGTGAAGCAGGGGTTGGCGAAGTACGCCCCGCGCCGGTGTGCCCGCCAGATCGCGGTGCTGTTGGAGTTCTTGGCGTTGGTCGACAGGTGGAAGACGTTGCCGTAGCCGCCGGTCGCGAGCACCACCGCGTCCGCGAAGTAGGTGTCGACGCGTCCGCTGACCAGGTCCCTGGCGACGATTCCCCGGGCCCGGCCGTCGATCACGATCAGGTCGAGCATCTCGGTGCGGGCGTGCATCTCGACACCGCCCGCGGTGATCTGCCGGGACAGCGACTGGTAGGCGCCCAGCAGCAGCTGCTGACCGGTCTGGCCCCGGGCGTAGAAGGTCCGGGACACCTGCACACCGCCGAAGGAGCGGGTGTCGAGCAGGCCGCCGTACTCGCGGGCGAACGGCACACCCTGGGCCACGCACTGGTCGATGATCTCCACCGACACCTCGGCGAGGCGGTGCACGTTGGACTCCCGGGCGCGGAAGTCGCCGCCCTTCACCGTGTCGTAGAACAGGCGGTGCACGGAGTCGCCGTCGTTGCGGTAGTTCTTGGCGGCGTTGATGCCGCCCTGCGCGGCGATGGAGTGCGCCCGGCGCGGCGAGTCCTGGTAGCAGAACTGCACCACCCGGTAGCCCTGCTCGGCCAGCGTCGCGCCGGCGGCTCCGCCTGCCAGGCCGGTGCCGACCACGATGACGGTGTACCCGCGGCGGTTCGCCGGGTTGACCAGCTTTGCCTCGAACCGGCGCCGGCTCCAGCGCTCCGCGATGGGTCCCTGCGGGACGCCGCTGTCGGCCTCGGTGAGCGGGGCGCCTGTCCGGAAGCCGCCGACCTCCGCCGCGGGGCCGGAGGCACGGGCACCGGGGGCCGAAGGGCCGGAGAGAGAGGGCTCGGGGGCCGAGGGGCCGGGGGTCGAAGGGTCGGGGGTCGAGGGGTCGGGGAAGGACATGTCAGCTCACCAGTCCCGTCATCACGCCGAGGGGGACCGCGAGAAAGCCCGCGGTCAGGATCAGGGCCAGTCCGTCGGACAGCAGACGCAGGGCCCGGTCGCGGGCCGGGCTGCTCACGCCCAGCGTCTGCGCGGCGCTCCAGAAGCCGTGCCGGACGTGCAGGCCCACGGCGATCATCGCCACGCCGTAGATGACGTTGCCGTACCAGGTGCTGAACGTGGCGACGACGTTCCCGTAGGGGCGCCCGGGTTCCCCGCGCGGGTTCACCGTGCCGGTGGTCAGGTCGAGCAGGTGCCACACCACGAAGAGTGCGACGATCACACCGCCCCAGCGCATGGTGCGGGTCGCGTAGCTGCTGCGGGCCCGCCGGTGGGCGTAGCGCACCGGTCGGGCGGCGAGGTCACGCCGGCTGAGCTGGTACGCGGCGACGCCGTGCAGGACGACGGCGGCCAGCAGGACCAGCCGGGACAGCCAGAGGAACCACTCGTGATGCAGGAACGGCTCACCGACCGTCCGCAGCCAGTGGGCGTAGTCGTTGAACTCCTCGGGACCGAAGAAGATCTTGAGGTTGCCGAGCATGTGCGCCACCAGGTAGAGCAGCAGCAGTAGCCCGGTGACGGCCATGACGGCCTTCTTCCCCACCGTGGAGCGCCAGAGGAGGCGCACGACGGAGGGGCGGCGCTCGGTTCGTGGAGTACCTGCCATAGGTCATCACGTTAGGGATCACCGGACCATCAGTCCAAGACATAGAGCGGCTTGTTTTCATAGCCTCCGCCTATCCTGGTGGCATGCAGCTGCAGCAGCTCCGCTACGTCGTCGCCGTGGCCGACACCCGGCACTTCACCCGGGCAGCCCAGCGCGAGCACGTCGCACAGCCGTCCCTGTCCCAGCAGATCAAGGCGCTGGAGCGGGAGTTGGGGGCCGAGCTGTTCCACCGGGCGCGCGGTCACATCGCGCTGACCGACGCGGGGGAGGCGCTGCTGCCGCTGGCCCGGCGCATCCTCGCGGACGCCGAGACGGCCCGTCGTGAGGTGCAGGAGGTGGTGGGTCTGCGGCGCGGCCGGGTCAGGATCGGCGCGCCGCCGAGCCTGTGCACCAGCCTGCTGCCCGACGTGCTGCGGGTCTTCCACCGCCGGTACCCCGGGGTGGACCTGGTGGTGCACGAGAACGGCTCGCAGGACCTGGTGCGTGTGCTGGCGGCGGGTGAGCTCGACCTGGCCCTCGTCATCACACCGCTGCCGGGCCAGTCCCCGGCGCTCGTCACGGCGGAGCTGCTGCGCGAGGAACTGGTGGTCGTCTCGACGCCCGGCGGGCCGCGGCCCGTCCCGGGTCCGCACCTGGAGGTGGGCGACCTGCGTGACCAGCCCCTGGTCATGTTCCGGCACGGCTACGACCTGCGGGAGTTCACCCTCTCGGTGTGCCGCTCGGCCGGGTTCGAGCCGGTGCTGAGCGTCGAGGGCGGTGAGATGGACGCCGTGCTGGGGTTCGTCCGGGCCGGTCTGGGCGTGGCCGTGGTGCCGAGCATGGTCGCCGCCCGGTCCGGGCTGCGCGTGACCCGCTTCGCGCCGCCCGGCCTGCACCGCACGGTCTCGGTGGCCCAC
>NZ_BAAHCA010000381.1:0-4485 GCF_054776295.1 Streptomyces sparsus | reverse complement strand
GTCCCGGGCGACGGGCCGGGACGGGGGCGCAGCCGCAGGGCCTCGCACATGCCTGGTGCCTCCCTCGGGCGGAGGGAGGTACCAGGGTCGGACGTCACATCGGGCAGCGGCGGGCGGGCCCGCGGGCCTCACGGCCGGTGGCCCGACCGGGTCAGCGGGAGCGCTTGGCGAGCCGCTCGACGTCGAGCAGGATCACGGCGCGGGCCTCCAGCCGCAGCCAGCCGCGGCCGGCGAAGTCGGCGAGCGCCTTGTTGACGGTCTCCCGGGATGCGCCGACCAGCTGGGCCAGCTCCTCCTGGGTGAGGTCGTGCACGACGTGGATGCCCTCGTCGGACTGCACGCCGAACCGTCGGGACAGGTCCAGCAGGGCCTTGGCGACCCGGCCGGGCACGTCCGAGAAGACCAGGTCGGACATGGAGTCGTTGGTGCGGCGCAGCCGGCGGGCGACGGCCCGCAGCAGCGCGGTCGCCACCTCGGGGCGGACGTTCAGCCAGGGCTGGAGGTCGCCGTGGCCCAGGCCGAGCAGCTTCACCTCGGTGAGGGCCGTCGCGGTGGCCGTGCGCGGGCCGGGGTCGAAGAGTGACAGCTCACCGATGAGCTCACCGGGGCCCAGCACGGCGAGCATGTTCTCGCGCCCGTCGGGTGAGGTGCGGTGCAGCTTCACCTTTCCCTCGGTCACCACGTAGAGCCGGTCACCGGGGTCACCTTCGTGGAACAGGGCCTCGCCGCGGGCCAGCGTCGTCTCCGACATGGAGGCACGCAGCTCAGCCGCCTGCTCCTCATCGAGCGCCGCGAACAGCGGGGCGCGCCGCAGAACGTCGTCCACGAGTTCTCTCCTTGTCGACCTGCCCACAGGGTTGTGGCCCCCATGATGCCGGACGTTTGAAACAGTGCGATCAGTCACAAGTTTGACTCACTCGGGGTGTACGGGATGAGGCAGGGGTCCGATTGGGCTGTTAATCGGCCATGAGCGGGGCGAATGTTGGTGGCCCCCCTTACGCTGGCCGAGTGTCCAGTACCCGGTGAGCGCACACGGAAAGGGGGCCGGGAGGGTGAGCGAATCGGGTGATTCCGCTCTGGGTGAACGTATGCCCGACGGTCGGGCGCGGGTGTGCCGCGCCGGTGCTCCCGGGTGTGTCGGGGGCAGTCGGTGAACGAGGCGCCAAGGAGAGCAGTGACCGAGAAGTCCGCCCAGCAGCCCGCTTCGGAGCCGGCCGCGAAGAAGGCCGCGGCCGAGAAGACGGCCGCCGCGAAGACCGCCGCGAGGCAGACCCCGCCGAAGACCGCCCCCGCGGCCAGAGGGAGTGTCGCGCCCGAGGTCGC
Source organism: Streptomyces sparsus (assembly GCF_054776295.1). Classification (NCBI taxonomy): domain Bacteria; kingdom Bacillati; phylum Actinomycetota; class Actinomycetes; order Kitasatosporales; family Streptomycetaceae; genus Streptomyces; species Streptomyces sparsus. Next base: position 3,162 of record NZ_BAAHCA010000381.1, on the reverse strand, counting down.
CGTCGCGGAGTCACCGGCCGAGGTCCCGGGAAAGCGGGCCGCCGCGAAGGCTCCGTCGAAGGCTCCGGTGAAGGGCGAGGCACCGGGGTCGGCGGGAAGCGGAGCCAAGAAGACGGCGGCGAAGAAGACGACGGCCAAGAAGGCGGCAGCCAAGAAGACGGCCGCGAAGACCACCCCGGCCAAGAAGGCCGCTGCCAAGAAGACGGCAGCTGCCAAGAAGACGGCAGCTGCCAAGAAGACCACCGCCGCGAAGAAGACCGCCGCTGCGGCGGTGCGGCCCGCGCGGCGGCAGGAGTCGCGGGATGCCATGGTGCGCAGGGCCCGGCGCATCAACAAGGAGCTCAGCGAGGTGTACTACTACGCGCACCCGGAGCTGGACTTCGAGAACCCCTTCGAGCTGCTGGTCGCCACCGTGCTCTCGGCCCAGACCACCGACCTGCGCGTCAACCAGACGACGCCTGCCCTCTTCGCCGCCTACCCCACGCCGGAGGACATGGCGGGGGCGGACCCGGAGCGGCTGGAGGAACTCATCCGGCCCACCGGGTTTTTCCGCAACAAGGCGAAGGCGCTGCTGGGCCTGTCCGCTGCGTTGCGTGACCGGTTCGGCGGCGAGGTGCCGGGCCGGGTCGACGATCTCGTCTCGCTGCCGGGTGTCGGCCGCAAGACGGCGTTCGTGGTGCTGGGCAACGCCTTCGGGGTGCCCGGCCTGACGGTGGACACCCACTTCGGGCGCCTGGTGCGGCGCTGGGGCCTGACCGAGCAGAGTGAGCCGGAGAAGGTCGAGGCGGAGATCGCGGAGATCATTCCAAAGAGCGAGTGGACGATGTTCTCGCACCGCACGATCTTCCACGGCCGCCGCGTCTGCCATTCCCGCAAGCCCGCCTGCGGTGCCTGCCCGATAACCGATCTCTGCCCCGCGTACGGCGAGGGTGAGACCGATCCGGAGAAGGCGAAGAAGCTGCTCAAGTACGAGATGGGCGGACTGCCCGGCCAGCGGCTGAAGCCGCCCGCCGACTACCCCGGTCAGCCCGCACCGCCGTTGGCGGCGCCATGAGCACCGCGCCACGCGGCGGCAGCGGTGTGCCCGCCGGGGGTCGCGAATGAGCCACGCACGTTCCGCGGACCATGCCGCCCGTAGCGTCGAGGTCAGCGACCAGGGGCTGCCCGACTGGCTGCGGCCGGTCGCGCGGGCAGCGGGGACGATCCGGCCGGAGCAGCTCAGCCGTTTCCTGCCGCCGGTCGACGGAGGTAGGCAGTCCGCGGTGCTGGTGCTGTTCGGAGCCACCACCGACGGGCCGCACCTGCTGCTGATGGAACGCGCCACCAACCTGCGCTCCCACCCTGGGCAGCCCTCGTTCCCCGGCGGCGCGCTCGACCCGGAGGACGGCGATCCGGAAGGTGACGGTCCGGTGCGGGCGGCGCTGCGGGAGGCCGAGGAGGAGACCGGGCTCGACCCGTCCGGCGTGCAGGTCTTCGGGGTGCTGCCGCGGTTGTACATCCCGGTCAGCCGGTTCGTCGTCACTCCCGTACTGGGGTGGTGGCGGGAACCGACACCGGTCGCGGCGATGGACACCGGTGAGACGGCCCGGGTGTTCACGGCGCCCGTCACGGAGCTGACCGACCCGGCCAACCGCGGCGTGGCCGTGCACCCCAGCGGCTACCGCGGCCCCTGCTTCCTGGTCAACGGCGCACTGGTGTGGGGGTTCACCGCCGGGGTGATCGACCGGCTGCTGCACTTCTCCGGCTGGGAGCACCCCTGGGACCGCAACCGGGACATCCCCCTTGACTGGCACGCATGAGAGCCGGCCCGGACGGGCCGGCACGGCAGGAGACGGTGCGCCGCACCGGACGCGCCGCCCCGGCAGGGGCGGCCCCACCGATGACCACTGGGCGAGGCTGACACCGTGAACATCCTGGACATACTGCTGGCGCTCGCCGCCGTATGGTTCGCGGTCATCGGCTACCGCCAGGGGTTCGTGGTCGGTGTGCTCTCGGTGATGGGTTTTCTGAGCGGCGGGCTCGTCGCCGTCCTGCTGCTGCCGCCGCTGTGGAGCAAGCTCACCGACAACACGCCGCCGGGCACCCTGGGAGCGGTGGCGGCGGTGGTGATCGTCATCGTGTGTGCCTCGATCGGGCAGGCCTTCACGACCCACCTGGGCAACAAGCTCCGCCGCTACATCACCTGGTCGCCGGCCCGGGCGCTGGACGCCACGGGTGGCGCGCTGGTCAACGTGGTGGCGATGCTGCTGGTGGCGTGGCTGATCGGTTCGGCGCTGGCGACCACGTCACTGCCCACGCTCGGCAAGGAGGTCCGCAGCTCGTCGGTGCTGCAGGGGGTGTCCCGGGCGATGCCAGGGCAGGCCGGTACCTGGTTCACCGGGTTCGGCACGGTGCTGGCGCAGAACGGCTTCCCGCAGGTGTTCTCCCCGTTCACCAGTGAACCGATCACCAACGTGCCGCCGCCGGACCCGTCGCTCGCCGTCAGCCCGGCGGTGGAAGAGGCCAAGCGGTCCATCGTCAAGGTCACCGGGACGGCTCCCAGCTGCGGCAAGTCGCTGGAGGGCACCGGTTTCGTCTTCTCGCGGGGCCGGGTCATGACCAACGCGCACGTGGTGGGCGGGGTCAGCGACCCCGCGGTGCAGGTGGGCGGTGAGGGCAGGCTGCACGAGGCGGTGGTGGTGCTCTACGACTGGGAGCGGGACATCGCGGTGCTGGATGTGCCCGGGCTGAAGGCGCCCGCGCTGGAGTTCGCCCCGGGTGACGCCACCACCGGCGATGACGCGGTCGTGGCCGGCTTTCCCGAGAACGGCGGCTTCGACGCCCGTTCGGCACGCGTCCGCGGCCGGGTGCAGGCCAACGGCCCGGACATCTACCACCGCGGCACGGTGCGCCGCGACGTCTACTCGCTGTACGCGACGGTGCGGCAGGGCAACTCCGGCGGGCCGCTGCTGACACCCGACGGGCGGGTCTTCGGTGTCATCTTCGCCAAGTCGCTGGAGGACCCCGACACCGGTTACGCGCTCACCAACGACGAGATCCTCGAGGACGTCACGCGCGGACGGGCCGCGAGAGGACCGGCCGACAGCCAGCAGTGCGCGATGTGACACCCCGCGGGCAACGGGCGCGCCGCCGGCTCCGGGGCGGCCCGGGGCGTGCGACGGG
>NZ_BAAHCA010000380.1:0-4496 GCF_054776295.1 Streptomyces sparsus | reverse complement strand
ACTCCACCGCCATCCCCACCCACTGAGCCCCCTGCCCCGGAAACACAAACACCGGGTCAACCACCTCACCAGGACTCTCCGCACACCCACGAACAACCCCAGCACCCACCTCACCCCCGGCAACACCACCCAACCGAGACAACAACACCCCACGCCCCGCACCCACCACCACAGCACGCTCCTCCAACCCCGCACGCCCCACCACAAGCGAGCGCGCGACATCGGCAGCGGGCAGGTCGCGGTCGGACACCCAGGTGGTCAGACGCTCGGCCTGGGCCTTCAGGGCGCCCTCGGAGCGAGCTGAGAGCAGCCAGGGCAGGACTGGGTCGGAAGCTGCCGTCAAGGAGCGCTGCCCAGCCGGCTCCGGGTCCTGCTCGTGGTCCTCGCCCTGGGCAGGCGACTCCGAGTCCACGGCCTCGGGAGCCTGTTCGAGGACGACGTGCGCGTTGGTGCCGCTACCGCCGAAGGAGGACACGCCCGCCCGGCGGGGACGGTCGGTCTCGGGCCAGGTCACGGGCTCGTTGAGCAGGCGCAGCGTGCCGGAGGACCAGTCGACGTGCGGGGTTGCCTGGTCGGCGTGGAGGGACTTGGGCAGGATGTCGTGGCGCAGCGACTCGACCATCTTGATGACGCCGGCGATGCCCGAAGCGGCCTGGGTGTGACCGATGTTGGACTTCAGCGAGCCGATCCACAGGGGGTTCCGCTCGTCGCGCTCACGTCCGTAGGTGGCGAGCAGGGCCTGTGCCTCGATCGGGTCGCCCAGCTTGGTCCCCGTGCCGTGCGCCTCCACCGCGTCCACGTCCGCTGCCGACACTCCCGCGTCAGCCAACGCGGCACGGATCACGCGCTGTTGCGCGGGGCCGTTGGGGGCGGTGAGGCCGTTGGAGGCGCCGTCCTGGTTGATCGCCGAACCCCGGATCACGGCCAGGACCTGATGGCCGTTGGCCCGTGCGTCGGAGAGCCGCTCCAGCAGGAGGACACCGACGCCCTCGCCCCAACCCGTTCCGTCCGCGTCGGCCGCGAAGGGCTTGCACCGGCCGTCGGCGGCCAGGCCGCGCTGTCGGCTGAACTCGATGAAGTTGCGCATGCTCGCCATGACGGTGGCGCCGCCCGCCACGGCCATGGAGCACTCGCCGGAGCGCAGGGAGCGCACGGCGAGGTGCAGCGCGACCAGGGAGGACGAGCACATCGTGTCGAGGCTTACCGCAGGGCCCTCGAAGCCGAAGTTGTAGGCGAGTCGGCCGGAGAGCACGGCGGCCGAGCCGCCGGTGAGGAGGTGTCCCTCGACTCCCTCGGGAGCGCTCCTGCCGTCGACGGCGTACGCCTGGTTGCTGGCTCCGACGAAGACTCCCGTGTCGGTGCCGCGCAGGGCGGTGGGGTCGATGCCGGCCCGCTCGAAGGCCTCCCAGGTGGTCTCCAGCAGCAGTCGCTGCTGCGGGTCCATCGCCGTCGCCTCACGCGGCGAGATCTCGAAGAACCCGGCGTCGAACTCGGCGGCGTCGTGCAGGAAGGCGCCCTGGCGGACGTAGCTCGTGCCCACGCGCTCCGGGTCGGGGTCGTACACGTTCTCGATGTCCCAGCCGCGGTCGGTCGGCAGGTCGGAGACCGCGTCCACGCCGTTCTCCACGAGCTGCCACAGGTCCTCGGGGCTGCGCACTCCGCCGGGCATGTGGCAGGCGGTCGCGACGATGGCGACGGGTTCCTGTGCGCGCGTCTCCAGGTCGGTGAGCCGACGGCGGGTCTGCCGCAGATCGGTGGTCACGCGCTTGAGGTACTCGCGGAGCTTGTCCTCGGTGTTGTCCGTGTTTCCCATGGCAGGTCAGCCCTTCGAGAATCGGGAGGTCGTGTCGGGGGGCCCGCTCAGGCGATCCCGAGTTCCCTGTCGATCAGGTCGAACATGTCCTGGTCGGAGGCACCGACCAGTTCCTCGTCCACGGCCGTCCGCTGCGGCTCGTCGGGGGCCGCGGCCCAGCCTTCGAGCAGGTCCCGCAGAGCGTCGGCGAGTGCCTGACGGTCGGACGGGGTGGACGCCTCGCGGTAGGCGGCTTCGATGCCGCGCAGGCGGGGGTCGAGGCCCTCCCCGCTCGTGGGTCCGGTGCCGGGGAGGAGTTCGGCGACCAGGTGGTCGGCGAGTGCGCCGGGAGTGGGGTGGTCGAACACGACGGTGGCGGAGAGTCTGGTGCCGAGGGAGGCACCCAGGCGGTTGCGCAGCTCGACCGCGGTGAGCGAGTCGAAGCCCATGTCGCGGAAGGCACGGCCCGCCTTGACGGATTCGCCGGGGCCGAGTCCGAGGACCGCGGCGACGTGGGTGCGGACCACGTCCACCAGGCGACGCCTCTGCTTGTCCGAGGGCAGTCCCGCCAGTTCGCGCAGCAGTCCGGCGGCGGCGCCCTCCGCCTCGGCCTTCTCCTCGGGCGCCTGCTCGTCGACGCCCAGGGCCGCCACCACCTCGCGCGCCTCGGGCACCTCGTCGATGAGCGGACGGTGGCCGTGGGCGCAGTACGCCGGAACGAAGCGGTCCCAGCGGATGTCCGCGACCACCACAGCCGACTCCCGCGCCGCGACGGCCTCCCGCAGGGCCTGTACGGCGAGCTGCGGGTCCATCGCCGGGACACCGCGACGCAGCAGTTGCTCCTCGACCTCGGCGTCCACCATGCCGCCCCCGGCCCACGCTCCCCAGGCGATCGCCGTGGCGGGCAGGCCCGCGGCTCGGCGCTGCTCGGCGAGAGCGTCGAGCCAGGCGTTGGCGGCGGCATACGGTGCCTGGCCGCCGTTGCCCCACACGCCCGCCCCGGAGGAGAACAGCACGAAGGCGTCCAGCGGCTGCCCGTGCAGCAGGTCGTGGAGGTTCCGCGCACCGGCGATCTTGGCCTGCATGAGGGCGATCGCCGCATCGCTGTCCAGTTCGGTGAGCGGCCGCGCCCGATCCACCGCACCCGCCGTGTGCACGACCGCGGTCAGCGGATGTGCGGCCGGAACCGCCGCCAGCAGCTCGGCCAGTGCCTCGCGGTCACCGACGTCGCAGGCGGCGATGGTGACCTCGCTGCCGAGGGAGGCCAACTCGCGTTCCAACTCGGCCGCCCCCGGGGCCTGTGCGCCCCTTCGGCTGGTCAGCAGCAGGTGATCGGCACCCGCGCGGGCGAGATCACGTGCCACGTGAGCACCGAGCGCGCCGGTCCCGCCGGTGATGAGAACGGTGCCGCGAGGGCGCCAGCGTGCACCGGCGGCGCCGGCGGCAGTCAGCGGTGAGCGGACCATGCGTCGTACGTACACCCCACCGGAGCGCACGGCGTACTCCGTCTCCGCGGCACCTTCCGGCGAGGTCGCACCCGCGAGAAGGGCCGGCAGGTGGGCCAACGCATCGGTGTCACCGTCCGGGAGTCCACCCTGGGCATCGGCCGCGGTCGGGGACGGGAGATCGATCAGGCCGCCGTGGCGATCGGGATCGTCGAGCCCGGCGACCCTGAGCAGCCCCCAGGCCGCTGCCTGCGCCGGATCGGGAGCCTCCGTGGCGGCTTCGGCCGCGCACGCCCCCCGGGTGACGGTCCAGAGCACCGTGTCCAGGTCGGCGTCGGCGAGTGCGTGGCTCAGCGCCATCGACGTGAGAACGCCTCGCGGCACCGCAGGGCTGCGCGGGTCGCCTTCGACATCCAGCGCAAGCAACGACAGCACACCCGCAGCGTGCTCGCCGGAGGAGGCGAGGTCGGTCAGGTGAGCAGCGAGCGTCCCCCTGTCGGCCTTCTCCTCGGGCACGGCCATCCGGTCGACGCGCGCGCCGGCTTCCTCCAGTACACGCTGCGTCGCAACCGTCAGCGGATCGTCGGCTCGTCCTTCGGGTACGGCGAGAATCCAGGTGCCGTGCAGGATGCGGGAGCCGGCACCGGGCGCGGTGTGCGGCCGCCACACCACCCGGTAACGCCAACTGTCCAACCGGGCCCGGTCCTGCCGACCACGACGCCACGCCGCCAACGCCGGCACCACATGCTCCAGCCCCCCGGACCCCTCCAGATCCAGCGTCGCGGCAACCTCGTTGAGGTCGCCCTCCTCGACGGTGCGCCAGAAGCGCTCCTCCACCGGATCCGGCACGGCCGCCGACGCTGCGGGAGTCTCCAACCAGAACCGCTGCCGCTGGAACGGATACGTCGGCAGATCCACCGTCCGGGGCGACAGGCCTTCGAAGGCGGGAGTCCAGTCGACGTGCACGCCATGCGCCCACGCCTCACCCAGGGACGTGTAGAGGCGCTCCAGGCCGCCCTGTTCACGCCGCAACGTTCCCAGTACCACCGCATCCGAGCCGGCGTCCTCGACCGTCTCCGCGACCGGGACCGTCAGGACGGGGTGCGGGCTCATCTCGATGAACGCACCATGCCCCTGCTCCACGAGTCGGCGGATCGCCGGCTCCAACTCCACTGTCTGCCGCAGATTCCGATACCAATACCCGGCATCGGTCTCCGCCGACTCGATCCATTGGCCTGTCACCGTGGAGAGGAACGGGA
>NZ_BAAHCA010000379.1:0-4503 GCF_054776295.1 Streptomyces sparsus | reverse complement strand
GGCCGCCCGACGGGCGACCGCCCCGCGGACGGCCCGATGCGGCGGTTGGGAGTGGCCACGGTCGCCTCGCATCACCTCCGGCTGGCCGAGGCCATGGAAGGGGCGCCCGCGCACCCCGCCGCGTCGGTACTGGCGGCGTGGGCAGTGGTGGAGGAGACGTGGGCTGAGACCGTGGGCGGCGGCCTGCGGCTGTCCATGCCGTGGGGGCAGGCCAGCCGGACCCTCGCGGAACGCGGGGCGAACCCGCAACTCGCTTGGAGCGTACGGACGTTGTACGAACTGAGGATCCGTGTCGCGCACGGTCGCGAGCGGGTCACCGCTCGGGCGGCCGGCGACTACGTGGAGGGCTGCGCGCAGGTCGTGCAGGCTCTGGAGCGTCTCGGGCCGCCCTGAACACGGGACAGCGGTGAGGGGTCAGCGGTCACGGCCGCGGGCCCCTCACCGCTGGTTGGCGGCGTGCCCGGTTCGGTGGACGGGACGGGTCAGGAGATGGCGAACAGCGGGCCGGTCAGCATCAGGCCGAGGTCGTGGCCCGCGTAGGCGAACAGGACGAACAGCATCAGGGACGCCCCGGCCAGGGACAGGTCCTTCTGGAACGACACCATCTCGTTCTGCCGGTTGCCCGGATCACTCTCCTTCCAGAACGGGTGCATCAGGAACGCGGTCGGAATGAGGAAGACCACCAGCAGCAGGGCGCCGACGTCCGCCCAGACGCCGAGCAGCACGCTGAGTCCGCCGACGAGCAGGAGCACGCCGCTGCCGGCGGTCGCCGCGGTGGCGGCCGGAACGCCCTTGGAGGCGGCGTAACCGGACATCGCCTTGGTCTGCGTGAGGTGGCCCATCGCGGAGCCCAGGAAGAGCGCGACGAAGAGGATGCGGCCGACGAGTACCAGAACGTCCATCGTGCCTCCAGCGGAGGTGCCTGTTTCATGACGTTTGTCGGTTTCAGAATACGGTGGGAGGCGTGCGACCGCCGTCCGGCTCCCGACCGCCGTCCGGGACCCCGAGCGCCGGTTCGGGCTTCCGAGTGCCCGGTTGGATCGGCGTGCGCCGGACCGCGCGCCCCGCAGCCGTCCGGGTGAAACCCGGGGGCTGAAAACGTTCGCCCCGCCGTAGCCGTGTGGCAGGGTGCCGACAGGTCGAGCGAGGGGCGGCACGGGTGCGGCGGACAGGTGACGACGCCCCGATCCCGTGCCGCCCGACCCCCGAGCCGGACGTGCCGAGCGGCCCGCACGGGGCGACCGGGGCGACCGGGCCGGGGGAGGGCCGGTACGTGCGGCTCCAGGGCACGCGCCCCCACGCGCGGGCGGTCCTGTCCGGGATCCTCGCCAACGGTCGGGCCCGGACGGGATGCTGACGCCCGCACAGGAACACCATCGGCGGACCACCGACGACCGGTACGACGCGGCCACCCGAACCCGAGCCACCTGGACCCGGCGGTCCACGAGGACGGCCACCGGATCGCCGTAGTTGCCCCACCCGGCCGGGCGCCGGGCGGCGGCCTTCTCCGCCCGCGGGCCGCCGTTTCCCGCCAGCCGCGCAGGTGAGCGGGAGGCTTCGCGGGGCCGGGCCATGGGAGGGTTTCGCCCGTGTCGAGGGTTTTGCCCCGGGGATCGGGGACACCCCGGTGGCATCCGTCCGTCCCAGCAGCCGGGAGAACCGATGGCCTTCAACCGCCTTGAGCAGCGGGGCGTCCCGCCGGGATTCCGTCGCCTGACGCGCGTGCTCGCCGTCCACGAGACGGCCGGGGAGGAGGTCGTCCACCCGTACGTCAAGCGCACCGCGGAGGGCGGTGGCGCCGCCCGAAGCGCCGTTCGGGAGGCCCGCGGCAAGGACGGCGACTGAAGCCACCGGGTGCGGTGCGGCAGGTCCGCGACGTCCGCAGGGGCTGACGGGGCCACCGGCCGAGCACTCGGTTCCGACGCCTGGTTAGGCAGCCAGCCGGGTGTCGGCCCCCCTGGGGCCGCGGCGGTCATCCGCCGCGGCCCTTCCGCGTCCCCGGACTCCCGCTGCTCGCCGCCCTGTCGCCGGCGTCCCGCTTGCCGCCGTGCCGCCGGACTCCCGCCGCCCGCCGTCACCTTGTGAACGCGGCGGGCCTCGCAGGGGCCGCGTTGTCACAACTGTTGACACAAAATTTACCCAGCTCTACATTCGGCCTACCTGAGAGCGCTCTCAGGCTGTTTCCTCCCCCACGTTTCGAGGTGCAGCACGTGAGAACACATCGGCGCATCCCCCTCCTGCTGACGGCGGCGGCAACCGCCGTCGCCGGGATCGGCCTGCTCCCCCTCAACGCGTCGGCCGCCGAGGTACCCGTCGGGCTCGGCAGCCACTCCGACACCCGCCCGGCAGGCGAGGCGGGACCCCAGAACGACCAGGGCGGCGCCGTCACCCCCAAGGTGACCGCCGCCGCCGCGGACGAACCGGTGCCCACCAACGACTGGTGGTCCTCGCTGGTGTTCCAGCGCTACCCGGGCAACCCCTACTCCGAGGCCATGTACGGCCACCCGCTCACCTACAAGGCGGTGTCGGGCGGACTGGAGGTCGGCTACCCGACCGAGGCGGCCATCGTCGGCGACAACCGCCAGTACGAGTACGCGCACAAGGCGGACCTCACCCTGGGCGTCGCGGGACTGGCCTCCCCCGACACCAAGGCGGACGCCTGGTCCGACTGGACGGTCACGCCGTACTGGGCCGACGGCGACCGCACGCTGCGCGCCACCATCGGCCACGGCAGCCCCTACGTGTACGCGGAGGGCACCGGCGGCGACGCGCAGGTCAACACCGCTTCCGCACCCGAGGTGTTCGCCGACGACGGCAACGTGCTGGGCGTGACCATCGGCGGCCACCACTACGGGCTGTTCGCACCGACCGGCAGCGACTGGAACGTCTCCGGCACCTCCATCAGGGCCGACCTCGGCGGCAAGGAGTACTTCTCGGTCGCCGCGCTGCCCACCACCGCGGCACTGGACGACTTCCGCACCTACGCCTACAGCTTCGTCACCGGCTCCGAGGTCGAGTGGGACTACGACCAGGCCGGCGGCGCGCTGAACGCCACCTACACGCTGAAGACCACCGCCCGCGAGGGGCGGGAGACCGGCACGCTCCAGGCGCTGTACCGCCACCAGTGGCTGCACACCTCGGACCCCCTCACCTCCTACACCTACGTGTCGCCGCGCGGCACGATGAAGGTCCGCGAGGGCAACTCGTTCACCACCTCCCAGGACGTGACGGGTGTGCTGCCCGGACTGCCGAAGACCCCGGCGGTGGACGACGGCAAGCTGTCCGCGTACATCTCCGAGGTGGCCGACGCGGCCGACCCCTTCAACGGCGCGAGGGACACGTACTGGACGGGCAAGGCGCTGGGCAAGATCGCCCAGTTGGTGCCGCTCGCGGAGCAGACCGGTGACACCGCGGCCCGCGACAAACTGCTCGGACTGCTCAAGGACAAGCTGGAGCAGTGGTTCACCGTCGGCGGCGGCGCTGAGTTCTCCTACGACAAGGACTGGCGCACGCTGATCGGCTACCCCGCCTCGTACGGCAGCGACAAGGAACTCAACGACCACCACTTCCACTACAGCTACTACGTGATGGCCGCGGCCATCGTCGCCCAGCACGACCCGGACTGGGCGAAGAAGTCCGCCTGGGGCGGCATGGTCGAGGAGCTGGTCAGGGACGCCGCCAACCCCAGCCGCACCGACACGAAGTACCCCTTCCTGCGCGGCTTCGACGTCTACGCCGGCCACAGCTGGGCGGCCGGCCACCAGGGCTTCGCCGCGGGCAACAACCAGGAGTCGTCCTCGGAGTCCATCAACCTCAGCGCGGGCCTCATCCTGTGGGGCTCGGCCACCGGTGACACCTCGCTGCGGGACCTCGGCGTCTACCTGCTGACCACCGAGTCCGAGTCCATCAGGCAGTACTGGTTCGACGCCGACCAGGAGGTCTTCCCCGACGCCTACGACCACCGGGCGGTCGGCATGGTGTGGGGCAGCGGCGGCGCCTACAGCACCTGGTGGACGGCCAACCCCGAGGAGATCCACGGCATCAACGTGCTGCCGGTGACGGGCGGTTCACTGCACCTGGCCGGCGACAAGGCAGCCATCGAGCGCAACCTCGCCCACCTGGAGCAGCAGAACGGCGGACCGCCCGTCGAATGGCGCGACCTGCTGTGGGAGTTCCAGTCGCTCGCCGACCCGGCCGCGGCCAAGGCCGCGTACGACGCGGACGGCGGGGCCTACACCCCGGAGGAGGGCGAGTCCAGGGCGCACACCTACCACTGGATCAACACGCTCGCCGAGATCGGCGCACCGGACACGTCGATCACCGCGGACAGTCCCACCGCCGCGGTCTTCGCCAAGGGCGGCACCCGCACCTACGTCGCCCACAACCACACGGCCTCGCCGCAGACCGTGACGTTCTCCGACGGCACCACCCTCACCGTCCCGGCGCGCTCCACCGCGACCGGCGACTGACCACCCGCCCACCGGCCCGGCCCCGCAACGGCCG
>NZ_BAAHCA010000378.1:0-4504 GCF_054776295.1 Streptomyces sparsus | reverse complement strand
GCTGCCGGCGTTCTTCGCCGTGGTCGCCACCCACGCGGACCTGCACCGCTCGCTGCTGCTTCCCGGTGGCGGCGGCCCGCTGGGGGACCTGCTGCGCCACGAGCTGCGGGAACGCAGCCGCACCGAACGCGCCCTGGCCGGAGCACCCTCCCCGGCTCTCGTCGGCACGGCGGTCGCCGCCGCCTTCACCGCCGTACTGGCCGACTGGCTGCACGGACTGATCAACGAGTCCCCGGAGCCGGCGGACATCGCCGCGCACACCTGGCGGCTGCTGATAGCACTGCACCGCTCGATCCCCGGCTGACGGCCGACCTCCGCGCACCGGTGCGCTCACGCCGCACGGCCGCGGGGACCTGCGGGCCGAGACGGGGGACGCACGGACGCGGAGACGGCGGCCACGCGGCGGCGGCGAAAGGTTTCCGCACAGGTCGGCTCATCGAGTTCCGCACGCACCCCGGGGGTGGCCGGCGGTGTCAGCCGTGGACGAGGTGGTCGAACTCGCCGTCCTTTATGCCGAGCAGCATCGCCTCGACCTCGGCGGGGGTGTAGACGAGTGCCGGCCCGTCGGGGAAGCGGCTGTTGCGGACGGCGACGTCTCCGCCGGGTAGTTTGGCGAACTCCACGCATGTGCCTTGGGAGTTGCTGTGCCTGCTCTTCTGCCAGGTGACCCCGTGGAGGTGCTGGGCCGCCATGCCGTTGTACGCCTGGTCCATCGGACTCTCCCGGGTAGTTCAGTTCCCAACCAACCCGGATCATAACGTCGTTCACGTGCTAATGCATGTGCCAATGCACGTGCACGACAGGGAGTCGTGACCTCATCACCCCCGGTCAGAGCGGGAGTTGACACCTCTCACGCCCCACTGCCGGAGCGTGTCCGGTCGATGACCGGGAGGGAGAATCCGCGACCGCGGACAGGTGAACGCGGCGGAACACACTGGAAAGGACGTGCGCCGGGCCTCCGGGGTTCCGCGGTGTCGACTCGCCTGCCTCCCGGGGCCGTTCGGCGGGACGGCACAGCCGCCCCGCCACCGGCCGCCGGTGATCGTCAGCGGGAGGTGTACGGCAGCAGGGCCATCTCGCGGGCGTTCTTGATCGCACGCGCCAGTTGCCGCTGCTGCTGCGCGCTGACCCGCGTCACGCGCCGACTGCGGATCTTGCCGCGATCGGAGATGAACTTCCGCAGCAGGTCGGTGTCCTTGTAGTCGATGTAGGTGATACCGGCCACGTCCAGCGGGTTGGGGCGTGGCTTGACGGGCTTGCGCGAAGCGGCGCGAGCAGGCATGGCGAACCTCGGGAGAGAGAAGGAATCGGTGGCTGGAGGGGCGAGGGCGGGAGCGCCCCGTCAACGGCGGGACACATGACGGCGGTTGGGCTCGGGCGGCACGTCGGCGCGTGGGGCCGGACGTCAGCCGACCGGGTCGAGGAGTTCGTCGAAGGCGTGCGGCAGTGACTGCCAGGCGTCGCGGCCGCCGGCGTACTCGTCGTCGGTGAGCAGGCACGAGTCCAGCAGCTCGCACAGGCCCTCGCGGTCCAGGTCGGGTGAGGTGAAGACGAGGTGCTGGGTTCGGTCGCCGTGCTCGGGGTGCCAGTCGAGGGACGCGGCGGCCCGGCGAGTGGGCGGCACCATCTCCCAGGCGGCGTCCGGCAGTGCGGCGAGCCAGGGACCGGCGTCCTCGACGCACAGCGCGCCACCCGCTGCGTCCCAGGCGAGCAGGGTGTCGGGCCGGTCGGCGAGCCAGAACCGCCCACGGCTGCGGGCCGCCGCCTGGCAGAGGTCCTCCAGCGCGGCGTAGAGCCGCGCCGGGTGGAAGGGACGCACCTGGTGCCAGACGAAGGTCTCCACGCCGTCCGCGGAGGCTGCCTGCGGCAGCAGGGCGCAGGCGGGGTGCTGCCGGGCGGCAGCCGACTGCACGTCGAAGCCCGACGTGGCGACGGCGACGAGGTCGGCGTCGTCAAGGCGTACGTGCCGGGCGGTCGGGTGCAGTTGGTGCAGCAGGGCCAGGTCCTCGTCGTCGGCGGGCTCGGGCCCGTCGACGAGTGCCAGCACCGACGGGTACTCCAACTGGCGTGCCCAGGTGTCGGCGACGGTGCGGTGGTCGGTGGCCGCCGCCGCCAGGCCGGCCTCGGCGAGGTCGTCGCCGTTGCCCAGGCAGGGCAGCACCAGCGCGGGGTCGACGGCCGTGACCACACCGGCGAGCCGAAGCTCGTCGCCGCTGTGCGCGGCGATCACCTCGGCCATCGCCCGCGGCTCCACGGAGTCCCACAGCTCGACGACGGCCAGCCGGCACAGGCCAGACGCGGCGAGCCGCTCCAGCTCCGGCACCAGGTCCTCACGCAGCGCGCAGCAGGCGCAGTCGTTGACGAGCGGCGCGTGACCGGTGTCCAGCACGCCACGGCTCTCACGGACGATCCGGCGGACCGATCCGCCGGTCGCGCTCGCCAGGTCGTGGTGCAGGGCCACGCTGCCGGGCACCGCGTTGAGCAGCGCGGTGGCCGTCGCCGTTCGCGCGTCGGCGTGCAGGCCGCCGACGACGACCACCGGCAACCGCCCGTCCACCGGGAGGGGTTCGCGTTTCCGCGGATCGGCGGGCATCACCGGGCCTCACGCCTGGCGTAGCGGCGTTCGAAGCGCTCGACCCGGCCGGCGGTGTCCAGCACCCGGGCGGTGCCCGTGTAGAAGGGGTGGCTCGCCGAGGACGTCTCGACGTCGATGACGGGGTAGGTGTTGCCGTCCTCCCACTCGATGGTCTGCGCGCTGTCGGCGGTGGACCGGGTGAGGAAGGCGAAGTCGGCCGCGCGGTCCCGGAAGACGACGTGCCGGTAGGTCGGGTGGATGCCGGGCTTCATCTGGGGGCTCCTGATCAGCGTTCTTCGCGGAACGCGACGTGTCGGCGGGCGAGCGGGTCGTACTTGCGCAGCACCATCCGGTCCGGGTCGTTCCTGCGGTTCTTGCGGGTGACGTAGGTGTAGCCGGTGCCGGCGGTGGACCGGAGTTTGATCACCGGGCGTAGTTCGTTGCGGGCCATACGGGTACTATACACAAACGAAAACCATTTTCATTAAGGGTTCAGGAGGCTCCCCTTGTCCGCCCACTGCCAGCTCACCGGCCGCGAGCCGAGCTTCGGGAAGCAGATCTCGCACTCCCACCGCCGCACGTCCCGGCGCTTCAACCCCAACATCCAGCGCAAGCGCTACTGGCTGCCCAGCGAGGGCCGGCACGTCCGCCTCACCCTCAGCGCCAAGGGCCTGAAGACGGTCGACGTCATCGGCATCGAGCAGGCCGTGGCCCGCATCCGGGCGCGCGGCGGAAAGGTCTGACGACATGGCGAAGCAGAGCAAGATCGCGAAGAACGAGAAGCGCCGGGTGATCGTCGCGCGGTACGCCGCACGACGGGCCGCACTGAAGGCGATCATCCGCAACCCCGCCACCCCGGACGCCGAACGCCAGGCCGCACAGGCCGAGTTGAACCGTCAGCCGCGTGACGCCAGCGCTACCCGGGTCCGCAACCGGGACAGCGTCGACGGCCGCCCTCGCGGCACCTTCCGCGCCTTCGGCCTCTCCCGCATCCGCCTGCGCGAGCTGGCCCACGCCGGCCACCTGCCCGGCGTGCGCAAGTCGAGCTGGTAGCCGGTAGTGGGGCGGGCGGTCGCACGGCGACGCCGCGTCACCGCCCGCCCGTCGGCCGTCCGTCTCACCCTGACTGCCGCCCGTCATCGGGCCCACGTCCTCAGACGCCGAACAGTTCCCGGCACGGGCCCAGCCCGGTGACCTCGACCGGGACGCTGCGGCGCTCCTCCCAGTCGGCCCGGTCCAGGCGCAGCCGGGTCAGCGTGCGCCGCTGCCCGCGCACCGAAGCGATCTCCGTGCCGTCCGGCCGGTAACCGAGCTTTCGGGACACGGCCAGCGAACGCGGGTTGTCGGTCATCGCCGCGGACGTCACCGACCGGGCCCCGAGCCCCACGAAGGCGAGGTGCAGCACCGCCGCGCGCATCTCGGTGCCGACGCCCCGGCCCTGGTGAGCCGTGCCCAGCCAGGAACCGGTCCCCGCCTCACGGGTCACCGCGAAGTCGTGCGCGATGAGGTCCTGCCGACCGACCACCACCCCGTCCCGCAGCACCGCCAGGCTGAGCGTCCAGCGTTCGGGACGCCAGTCCGCCACCGTGTGCAGCACGTGCTGGAACGTCGTCCTGGCCACCTGCTGCGGCGTGCCCTCCGTCCACGCCACCGTGAACGGCATCTCGTCCGGACCGTGCACACCGGACGCGGCCACCGCCGCCAGGTCCTCCAGCAACGCGATGTCGGGCAAACGCAGTTCGAGACGCGGAGTGGTGAGCCGAAGTCCGTGGAGCGGCCAGCAGAGTGTTCCCATGACGAGAGCCAACTACGACTCCCGGCGCCGGTCGACCGAATATGGGTCGGCCGCCGTGGTCGGTGCCGGCGGCGCGGTGGCCGGGAACGGCACGTGCCCGGAGGGGCACATGCCGGGCCGCGCGCGTCAGTGGG
>NZ_BAAHCA010000377.1:0-4511 GCF_054776295.1 Streptomyces sparsus | reverse complement strand
CGCGCCCGCGAACACGCCGCCCGTCAGGAGGAGCGCCGGCGGTCGCGGCGGTCACGACGGACCAGGTGGTCCACGCCGGCGACCAGACCGGACAGCAGCAGCGCGGCCGGCAGCAGCACCACCACCGCCGTGGCCGGCAGGCTCACCTCACCGAGCGCCCGCAGCAAGAAGACGGCCGCGATCCCCATCAGGGACAGCCCCAGCACCAGCCGGGCGGGGTCGAAACGCTGAAGCCTGCTCATGCCGCCGCCACCCTCTGCTCCGCGCCGTAGCCCCGGCCGCTGTACGACCGGCCGGCCGCCTCTGCCTCCCTCACCCCTCCGGCGCCGTCCGACGCCGACTCCGTCCCGCCCCCGCCGGTGTCCGGGCCCCCGCCCGTGCCGTCGGGGGTGCCGCCTTCCGTGCCGTCCGCGGGTTGCCCGGCGTCCGTCACCGGTACCTGCACGACCCGCACCTCCCCGATTCCCAGGTCGATGCGCAGCCGCAGCTCGCCGCCCGGCTCGCGCCCCCCGCGGGGCTCCACCGTGTGGTCCTCGTTGAGGCCCACTCCGCCGCCGTCCACCTGCGTGCCCTCACCGCCCTCGTACCGCTGCGACGGAAGCTCGTATCCGCCCACACCGATCTTCAGTTCCAGGTCGACGCTCAGGTTCTCCGGCACGAACACCTCCACCTTGCCCGCGCCGATCTGCATGCTGGTGGCCACCTGCTCGCCCTCGTCGAGGCGCAGCTCGGACAGGTCGAGCAGAGCCTGACCGGAGCCGAGCTGGTACTCGTCCAGCACCTGGTCGGACCGGGTGGGCGTCCACTGGGCGTTCACCCATTGGGTGCCGATGTTCTTGGGCACCAGCGTGGCGCCCGTCAGCAGGCCCGCCGTCATCAGCACCACCAGGATCGTGCCGCCCCCGGTACGGCCAGCGAAGGCACTGATCGCCAGGCCGAGGCCGAGGGTCGCCAGGCCGGCGCTCAACCCCATGACCAGCACCGTGCCCAGCGGCTCCGCCGACCAGGCGAGCGCGGTGACGAGCGCGGCCGTCAGCAGTCCGCTCAGGCAGACCAGCCCTCCGATGGACCGCTCCCGCGGCGGGCGGACCGCCTCCTTGCTGCCGGTGTAGACCGGCATCGGCACCCCGCCGGGCGTCGCGGTGTACACCCCGTCGTCCGGCCCCCACAGATAGCCGCTGTCGGCCGTCGCCGGGCCCCGCCACCACGACGGGGAGGACGGGACGGGCGGCGCCTGCGCCTCCGGCGGGGCGTCCGCGGACGGCTCCTGGCTGTCGTCGCCGTCCGTGCGGCTGGTGCGCGCCCAGTGCGCGGCCGCCCCGACGGCCACCGCCACCAGCAGCGAGAAGGTCATGCTGCGGTTGCTGCCGAGTGAGGCGAGCACCAGCCCGCAGCCGGCGAGCGCGCACAGCACGGCGGCCAGCGCCGCGCCCTCCACACGCCCGGACAGCATGCGCCGGCCCTCGTTCTCGTCCTCGCCCTCCAGCGGGACGAGCAGCCAGGCGAAGCCGTAGAACAGCAGACCCAGCCCGCCGATCACCGACAGCACGGCCAACGGCACGCGGAAGATCACCGGGTCGATACCGAAGTACCGTCCCAGCCCGCCGCACACGCCCGCCACCACCTTGTGCTGCTTGCTGCGCTCCAGCCGAGCCGGCGGCGGGCTGTCCGGGGCAGCGGCGGTCCGGTGCGCGGAGGCCGCCCCGGCGGGCCCCTGATCCTTGGTCATGCGTCCATCCTCGCGACTGGGACGCCCCGGCGGTATCCGGGACGTGCCCGGAAGTGTCCCTGACTTCCCTGCTCCGGGGTCGCTCAGGGACCGACCCTGATGTGCCCGGGGGGAACCACGTGTGACGATCGGGACATGACCACCGCCGCGCCGCCGCCCCCTCAGGCGTTGCCCCTGCGCAAGCTCTACCGCAGTTCCGAAGGCCGCTGGCTCGGCGGCGTGGCCCGCGGCCTCGCCGGGCACCTCGGGCTGCCGGTGTTCTGGGTACGGGCGGTCTTCCTCATCCTGTTCTTCAGCAGCGGCCTGGGCGTGCTGCTGTACGCGGTCTTCTGGTTCGTGGTGCCGCTGGGCGCCGGCGGTGTGAACTCCGCGCCGCGCGCCCCCCGGTCCGTGACCACCCCGGACGGCCGCCGGCAGCTGGTCCGCAAGGCCGACAAGGGGCACGTCTTCGCCGTCGTGGTCCTGATCGCGGCCGTGGTGGCCCTGGGCGAGAACCTCCAGTTCGGATCGGCCAACGCGTACGTCTGGCCGCTGCTGCTGATAGGCGTCGGCGTCGCCGTCGTGTGGCGGCAGGCCGACAACGCGCGACGCGCCCACTGGTCCGAGGTGAGCCGCCGCAGCCGTCTGCTGCCACTGGCCCGGTCCGCCGCCGGGGCCATCCTGGTGGGCGTCGGCGTGACCGGCTTCGTGTTCATCCAGGGGTCCGGGCGGCAACTGGGCTCGGTGCTCCAGGCCTCCGTCGCGGTCCTCGTCGGCATCGCGCTGCTGGCCGGCCCCTACCTCGTCCGCATCACCCAGGACCTGTCCGAGGAACGGCTGATGCGCATCCGCGCCCAGGAACGGGCCGAGGTCGCCGCCCACGTGCACGACTCGGTGCTGCACACCCTGACCCTGATCCAGCGCAACGCCGAGCAGCCCCGCGAGGTGACACGGTTGGCGCGGGCCCAGGAACGGGAGCTGCGGGAGTGGCTGTACAAGGGCGGCGAGGGCAACGGCAGGGCCGAGGAGGACGAGCCCAGTACCCTCGCCGAGGCCGTGAAGGCGACGGCGGCGGAGGTCGAGGACCACCACGGGGTGCCGGTGGAGGTGGTGTGCGTCGGCGACTGCCCGCTCGACGACCGGCTGGGCGCCCAGGTCCAGGCCGCGCGCGAGGCGATGGTCAACGCGGCCAAGTACGGTGGCAGCGGCGGCGCGGTGCAGGTGTTCGCCGAGGTCGAGGGGCGGACGGTCTTCGTCTCGGTCCGCGACCGGGGCCCCGGGTTCGACCTGGACGCGGTGCCCGCCGACCGGATGGGCGTGCGTGAGTCCGTCATCGGCCGCATGGAACGCAACGGCGGCACGGCCCGGATCCGGACGGCCCCGGGTGAGGGCACCGAGGTGGAGCTGGAGATGGAGAGGGCGGAAACATGAGCGACGTGACCGAGGAGCAGGCCCGCAGGGTCCGGGTGGTCCTGGTGGACGACCACCGGATGTTCCGGGCGGGTGTGCAGGCCGAGATCGGCGAGACCGACACCACGGGTGTCGAGGTCGTCGGTGAGGCCGGCGACGTCGACCAGGCCGTCACCGTCATCACCGCCACCCGCCCCGACGTGGTGCTGCTCGACGTGCACCTGCCCGGCGGCGGCGGCGTGGAGGTGCTGCGCCGCAGCGCGTCCCTGATGGCCGACGCCGCGTCCCCGGTGCGGTTCCTCGCGCTGTCCGTGTCCGACGCCGCCGAGGACGTCATCGGTGTCATCCGCGGCGGTGCCCGCGGGTACGTCACCAAGACGATCACCGGCAGCGACCTGGTCGGCGCGATCTTCCAGGTCTCGGAGGGCGACGCGGTGTTCTCGCCGCGGCTCGCCGGCTTCGTGCTCGACGCCTTCGCCTCGACCGACGCGCCGCCCGTCGACGAGGACATGGACCGCCTCACCCAGCGGGAGCGGGAGGTGCTGCGGCTCATCGCCCGCGGCTACGCGTACAAGGAGATCGCCAAGCAGCTGTTCATCTCCGTCAAGACCGTCGAGTCCCACGTCTCCGCCGTCCTGCGCAAGCTCCAGCTGTCCAACCGCCACGAACTCACCCGCTGGGCGACGGCCCGCCGCCTGGTCTGACGTCTGGCACCGCAGCGGGGGGGGGCGCGCGGCGGGTGCTCACGGCAGGTCGATCTCGGCCCACACGGTCTTGCCGACCGTGCGCGGGGCGACGCCCCAGCGGGAGTCAGATCGATGGCCGGTCGGACAGCATCCACCTTCCAGCCCACCGCGCCCCGGATCCGCGTGCGGCACCACGATTGCCAGGCGCAGGATCGCCACGCCACAGCCTGGCCGGCAGAGCCGGCCCTCGACACGTGCCCACGCAGTCAATGGGCGTCAGATCGCTTCTCTCCGACGCTGTGCCACGCACAGCGTCCACGATCGGCGCGATGCACCGGGGAGTACCGCAACTCCGAGCACTGACTATGACCCACTTTCCACGGCGCCCATCAGCGCTGTGGGGGGACGTCGCGCGCTGCTTCCGGCAAGCCGAGGTGCACGGCAAGCAGACCTGGAGCGCATCACGGCCGACGAACCGCTCGCCGCAACACGTACACCGCTCAACAAATGACTAGCCGTCAGATATGGGCTTTACTCCCGGTGCGTCGCGGGCACGAGGGTGGCCCGTGGCGTTGCCACCGCTGTTCGTCTGCCGGGAGAACCATGCACCACCGTCGTGATGTTCTGCGCCTGGGCGCGGGTGCCGCTGCCGTCGGGCTGGCGCTCGGGCTGACCGGCCACCGGGTGGCCGCCGCCACCGCGCCGGC
>NZ_BAAHCA010000376.1:0-4511 GCF_054776295.1 Streptomyces sparsus | reverse complement strand
TGGAGGGCGCGGGCAGGCCGCCGCAGGCACGTCTGCTGCTGGGCACCCTGGCCTACGTCTGCCACCGGCTGGCCGCCTAGCGGCCGACCGCGAGGGGGCGCGGAAGCATCCCACCCCTCCCCCGTCGCAACGGGAAGCGCCCCGCGACCGGCTCACGCCGGGGCGGGGCGCATTCCACGCTCGGGGGCGGGCTCGCTCCCCCGTCGATGCCGAACCTGCCCGCTGCGGGCCGCGCGGGCTTCGACCCACCAGGTCCGGTCCTCAACGGTCCGGCTCCTGCGGGCCCGGGTCTCCTGCCCCCGGCCCGGCGGCTGGACCGTGTCAGTCGCCGATCAGCGCGTCGACGAAGGCCTCCGGCTCGAAGGGGGCCAGGTCGTCGGCGCCCTCACCGAGACCGATCAGCTTCACCGGCACTCCGAGTTCACGCTGGACGGCGATCACGATGCCGCCCTTGGCGGTCCCGTCGAGCTTGGTGAGCACGATGCCGGTGATGTTCACGACCTCCGCGAACACCCGGGCCTGCACCAGGCCGTTCTGACCGGTGGTGGCGTCCAGCACCAGCAGCACCTCGTCCACCGGGCCCTGCTTCTCCACGACCCGCTTGACCTTGCCCAGCTCGTCCATCAGCCCGGCCTTGGTGTGCAGGCGGCCGGCGGTGTCGATGAGCACCACGTCGGCGCCCTCGGCGGTGCCCTCCTTCACCGCGTCGAAGGCCACCGAAGCGGGGTCTCCGGCCTCCGGGCCGCGTACCGTGCGCGCGCCGACCCGCTCGCCCCAGGTCTGGAGCTGGTCGGCGGCTGCCGCCCGGAAGGTGTCGGCGGCACCGAGCACGACGGACTTGCCGTCGGCGACGAGCACGCGGGCGAGCTTGCCGGTGGTGGTGGTCTTGCCCGTGCCGTTGACTCCGACGATGAGCACGACGCCCGGCCGGTCCTCGGCGCCCGAGGTCTCGGTGCGCACCTCGCGGTCCTCGTCCGGACCGACCAGCGCCAGCAGTTCCTCGCGCAGCAGCGCCCGGAGGCCCTCCGGGGTACGGGTGCCGAGCACGCGCACCCGCTCACGCAGTCGCTCCACGAGTTCCTGGGTGGGGGCGACGCCGACGTCCGCGGTGAGCAGGGTGTCCTCGATCTCCTCCCAGGTGTCCTCGTCCAGGTGCTCTCGGGAGAGCAGCGTCAGCAGGCCCTTGCCCAGCGTGTTCTGCGAACGGGACAGGCGGGTGCGCAGCCGGACCAGCCGGCCGGCGGTGGGCTCCGGGGTCTCCACTACCGGAGCCGTCGGTTCCGGCTCGACCGTGACCGTGGCCCCGGACGCGTCCGGAAGATCCACTTCCTCGATGGTGCGGCCGGGTGACTCGGGGGTGCCCTCGGCGTCCTCACCGACCCGGGGTTCGGCGGGTGGTGCGCCGACTGCGGGGCTCTGCGGGCGGTCCGGTGGCAGCGACTTCTTCCTGCGGCTGCTGACCACGAGGCCGGCGAGCGCGCCGAGCGCTACGACGGCGATGACTACGGCAAGGATGAGGATGTCCATCGGTTCCCTAGGATGTTGGCTGCGTCACGGGCAGGGGCGTGGTCCTTCGCCGGCCGGTCCGACCGGGCGAGAGCCCCTCGGGCAGGGGCGCGACCCGTCCAGTATCAGCCAGCGGCCGCGGCGCGCGGCGCCGGGCCGACCGTGTCGGTGTGCGGCGGGGTCACGAGGCGGAGAACACGGCGGAAACGGTTCTGCCCCGACTCGGCTGAGCGAGTCGGGGCAGGACCGTTCACGAGGAGCTGGGCAGCGGGGTCGGTCAGCCCATCTCCTCCAACGCCTTGCCCTTGGTCTCCGGCACCCACTTGAGGATGAACGGGATCGAGAGCGCGGCGAAGGCCGCGTAGATGACGTACGAGCCGGCCAGGTTCCAGTCGGACATCGACGGGAAGCTGGCGGTGATCAGCCAGTTGGTGATCCACTGCGCCGAGGCGGCGACACCGAGGGCGGCGGCCCTGATCCGGTTGGGGAACATCTCACCGAGCATCACCCACACCACGACGCCCCAGGAGAGTGCGAAGAACAGCACGAAGGAGTGAGCGGCGACCAGTGCCACGGTGCCCTGGACGTCCGGCAGGCTGATGTCGTCGCCGACACCCTGCTTGGAGGAGAACGCCCAGGCGGCCAGCGCGAGCGAGACCGTCATGCCGGCCGAGCCGATGAGCGCGAGCGGCTTGCGGCCGATCCGGTCGACCAGCAGCATCGCGATGACGGTGCCGATCACGTTGATGATCGACGTGGTGAAGGAGTAGAAGAACGACCCCTCCGGATCGATGCCGACCGACTGCCACAGCGAGGAGCTGTAGTAGAAGATCACGTTGATGCCGACGAGCTGCTGGAAGACGGACAGCCCGATGCCGACCCAGACGATCGGCAGCAGCCCGGCCCGGCCGCCCATCAGTTCCTTCAGCTGCGGCTTGTGCTCGCGGCGCATCCGGGAGTCGATGAGCGCGATCTTGGCGTCCAGGTCCGTCCCGGTCGGCTCGACGTCGGCGAGCACCAGCTTGGCGTCGTCGAAGCGGCCCTGGGCCACCAGATACCGCGGCGACTCGGGGATGCGCAGCGCGAGGATGCCGTAGATGAGCGCGGGTACCACCTCGATGCCCAGCATGACCTGCCACGCCTCGATGCCGAGCAGGCCACCGCGCTGGTCGCCGTCGGCGAGGTTCAGCACGGCGTAGTTGACCAGCTGGGACACGGCGATGCCCAGCACGATGGCGGCCTGCTGGAAGGACGCCAGCCGGCCGCGGTACTCGGCCGGGGCGACCTCGGCGATGTAGGCGGGGGCGATGACGGAGGCCATGCCGATGGCGACGCCGCCCAGCACCCGCCAGAAGGCGAGGTCCCAGAGCGTGAACGGCAGCATCGAGCCGAGACCGCTGGCGGCGAAGAAGAGCGCGGCGATCTGCATGACCCGGGGCCGGCCGATACGGTCGGCGAGCCGCCCGGCGATCATGGCGCCGAGCGCCGCGCCGAGCAGGGCGATGGCGATGACCGCGCCGAGAGTGGCGGAGCCGACGGCGAACTTGCCCTTGATGCCTTCGACCGCGCCGTTGATGACGGCGCTGTCGTAGCCGAAGAGGAAGCCGCCCATCGCGGCGGAGGCCGCGATGAAGATGACATGGGTGAGGTGCCTGGGCCGGCCGCGTGGCGGTTCCGGCTTCACCTGCGGGGTGCTGGTCAAGGTGCTCTCCTGCGGGACCCGGCGGCAGTGCCGGGCTTGGGGGGCGACGCTCTTCCAGTGGCGCACGCCTGACCGCGCACCACCAGTTGAAGGTAAAAGCGACGTTGCAGAGACTATGCCTTCAAGTATCGAAGTCAATAGGCAATGACATACAACACTGCCCGGTTGCGATCACCTCTCACGTTCAAGTCATGAAGCATGCGCGGAGCGGCGTCCGGTTCCTGACTCAGCTCAGGCGCTGGCTGATGACCTTGGACACCCCGTCCCCCTGCATGGATACCCCGTAAAGCGCGTCTGCCACTTCCATCGTTCGCTTCTGGTGGGTGATCACGATCAGCTGCGAGCTCTCCTGCAGTTCCACCATGATGCGGATCAGGCGCTGCAGGTTGGTGTCGTCCAGCGCCGCCTCCACCTCGTCCATCACGTAGAACGGGCTGGGCCGGGCCTTGAAGATGGACACCAGCAGTGCCACCGCCGTCAGCGACCGCTCCCCACCGGACAGCAGCGACAGCCGCTTGACCTTCTTGCCCGGCGGGCGGGCCTCCACGTCGACGCCCGTGCTGAGCATGTCGGCGGGATCGGTCAGCACCAGCCGCCCCTCACCGCCGGGGAACAGCCGGGAGAAGACGCCCTCGAACTCGCGGGCCGTGTCCTCGTACGCCTCGGTGAAGACCTGCCTGACGCGCTCGTCGACGTCCCTGATCACCTGGAGCAGGTCGGTACGCGTCTTCTTCAGGTCCTCCAGCTGCTCGCTGAGGAACTGGTGCCGCTCCTCGAGGGCGGCGAACTCCTCCAGCGCCAGCGGATTGACCTTGCCGAGCTGCTGGTGCGCCCGCTCGGCCGCCCGCAACCGCTTCTCCTGCTCGGCCCGCACGTACGGCACCGGTTGGTGACGGGGGTGCCCGGGGTCGTCCGGCAGCTGCTCGCCCTCCGCGGGCGGGGACGGCGGGACCGGCTGGTCGGGCCCGTACTCCGCGACCAGCGCCGCCGGTTCCACCCCCAGCTCCTCCAGCGCCTTGGCCTCCAGCTGCTGCACGCGCATCCGCTTCTCCGCGCCCAGCACCTCACCCCGGTGCACCGAGTCGGTCAGCTTCTCGAGCGTGGACGCCAGCTCCCGACCCCGGTTGCGCTCCGCGGTGAGCTCACGCTCCCGCTCGCCCTTGGCGAGTTCGGCGGCTGCCCGCTCCTCCTCGGCGTGCACCAGGGACACCTCGACGTGGGCCAGCAGCTGCCGGGTCCCGGACGCGACGGCACCGGCGACCTCCGCCTCGTGCCGGAGCCGGGCCCGCCGGCGCTCGGCCCG
>NZ_BAAHCA010000375.1:0-4513 GCF_054776295.1 Streptomyces sparsus | reverse complement strand
CTGCGGGCGACTGCGGCGGCGGTGTCGGCGGTGACCAGGTCGGCGTTGACGGCGGCCGCGGCCTGCACGCCGGCGGCCATGGCGACGGGCACGCCGGCCTCCAGGTCGGTGACCTTGCCGGCGGCCCACACGCCCTCGACTCCGGTGTATCCGCTCGCGTCGGCCTGCACGTGGCGTCCGACGCCCATGGGGTGCTCGACGAGGGTGAGGCCGAGGCTGCGGAGCGCCTCGGCGCGGGCTTCGAAGCGCGGCGTCAGGGCGAGGGCACGCAGGTCGACGTGTCGGCCGGAGGCGAGCCGGACGCCGGAGAGGTGGTCGTCGGTGACGTCCACCGCGGCGACCTCACCGTCGACCACGGTGATGCCGCGGGCGGCCAGTTGCTCCCACTGCTCCTCGCTCGGGTCCTCCGTGTCGTGCAGGAAGAGGGTGACGTCGGACGACCACTGGCGGAACAGCAGCGCCTGGTGCACGGACCACGGTCCGGTGGCGAGCACGCCGATCGGGGTGTCGCGCACCTCCCAGCCGTGGCAGTACGGGCAGTGCAGCACGTCGCGGCCCCAGCGCTCGCGCAGTCCGGGCACGTCGGGGAGTTCGTCGACGAGGCCGGCGGTCACCAGCAGCCGTCGAGCCGTGAAGCGGTCGCCGCCCTCGGTCTCCACCTCGAAGCGGTCCCCGGCGCGGGTCGCGGTCAGCACCCGGTCGGCGACGACGCGTCCGCCGTAGTGGCCGACCTCCTCGGCGCCCACCCGCAGGAGTTCGCGCGGTGGTGTGCCGTCGCGGGTCAGCAGGCCGTGCACGCCTGCCGCGGGGGCGTTGCGCGGCTCTCCGGAGTCCACCACCAGCACCGAGCGCCGGGCCCTGGCGAGGGTCAGCGCGCCGGAGAGGCCCGCCACTCCGCCTCCGATGACGAGTACGTCCACGTTCGTGGGGTTCTGCTCTGTGGTTCGTGTCATGTCGCCAGCCTGCGACGCCACCGACGAAAGGGGCAATGTTTGTTGCCGTAACAGCAAACCGCTCAGCGTCGAGCCGCGGGGAGACGGACGTGCACGCGGGAGTGCCAGGGCTGCCGGGCGCCTGCGGGACGGGCGGCACCCGGCGGGCCGCGCTTTATACATTCGCGCCCTGTCGGCTCGGGGTGCGATCCTGGAACCCGTATGTCCACTGCGCCTGTCCTCACCCTGCCCGCCCTGTTGGAGCGGCTCCCCGAACTGATGCCGCGCGACGAGCGCCGGATCGGCCGACGCCTGGAAGGTGTGCGGCGGATACGCAAGCCGGAGGCCAAGGAGGCCGCGCTCGCCGAGATCGCCGCCGACATCGACCGGGCCGAGCTGCGCGTCGCCGCGCGGCGCGCCGCGGTGCCCGCGATCAGCTACCCGGAGCAGCTGCCGGTCAGCCAGAAGAAGGACGAGATCCTGGCGGCCATCCGCGACCACCAGGTGGTGATCGTGGCGGGTGAGACGGGCTCGGGCAAGACGACGCAGATCCCGAAGATCTGCCTGGAGCTCGGCCGGGGCATCAAGGGGCTCATCGGCCACACGCAGCCGCGTCGCATCGCGGCGCGCACGGTCGCCGAGCGGGTCGCGGAGGAGCTGGACACACCGCTGGGTGAGGCGGTCGGCTGGAAGATCAGGTTCACCGACCAGGTCGGCGACAACACGCTGGTCAAGCTGATGACGGACGGCATCCTGCTGGCCGAGATCCAGACCGACCGGGAGCTGCGGCAGTACGACACGATCATCATCGACGAGGCGCACGAGCGCAGTCTCAACATCGACTTCCTCATGGGCTACCTGGCCCAGCTGCTGCCGCGCCGACCCGATCTGAAGGTGGTCATCACCTCCGCGACGATCGACCCGGAGCGGTTCGCCCGGCACTTCGGCCGCTTCGCCACCGTCCCGGAGAAGGGCACGCGCAAGGGCAGGGCCCCGAGCCCGCAGGCAGACACCAGCACCAGCACCAGCACCAGCACCAGCACCAGCACCAGCGAACCGTCCCCCGGCAACGCCGGCGCCGCCTCCTCCGGGGAGCCGCCGGCCGCGCCGATCGTGGAGGTCAGCGGGCGCACGTACCCGGTGGAGGTCCGCTACCGTCCGCTGCTCGAGGACGGCGGCGACGACGTCGACCGGGACCAGATCACCGCCATCTGCGACGCCGTGGAGGAGCTCCAGGCGGAGGGGCCGGGTGACGTCCTGGTCTTCCTCTCCGGGGAGCGGGAGATCCGCGACACCGCCGACGCGCTCAACAAGAAGCAGCTGCGGGCGACGGAGGTGCTGCCGCTGTACGCGCGGCTGTCGCACGCCGAGCAGCACCGCGTCTTCCAGCGGCACTCCGGCCGCCGGGTGGTGCTGGCGACGAACGTGGCGGAGACGTCGCTGACCGTGCCCGGCATCAAGTACGTGGTCGATCCGGGGACCGCCCGCATCTCCCGCTACAGCCACCGCACCAAGGTCCAGCGGCTGCCGATCGAGCCGATCTCGCAGGCGAGCGCCAACCAGCGCAAGGGCAGGTGCGGGCGCACCTCGGACGGCATCTGCATCCGGCTGTACTCCGAGGACGACTTCCTGAGCCGCCCGGAGTTCACCGACGCGGAGATCCTGCGCACCAACCTGGCGTCGGTCATCCTCCAGATGACGGCGGCGGGCCTCGGTGACATCGAGCGGTTCCCGTTCATCGACCCGCCGGACCACCGCAGCATCAAGGCGGGCGTGCAGTTGCTGGAGGAGCTGGGCGCGCTCGGCGGTGACGGCCAGCCGGCCGGTGGCAAGGGGCGCCCGGGTCTGACCCCGATCGGCCGCAAGCTGGCTCAGCTCCCGGTGGACCCGCGGCTGGCCCGCATGGTGCTGGAGGCGGACCGCAACGGCTGCGCCCGTGAGGTGATGGTGATCGCGGCGGCCCTGTCCATCCAGGACCCGCGGGAGCGGCCGGTCGAGAAGCAGCAGCAGGCCGACCAGTCGCACGCCAGGTTCCGCGACGAGCACAGCGACTTCCTCGGCTTCCTCCGGTTGTGGCAGCACGTGCGGGAGCAGCAGAAGGAGCTGTCCTCGTCGGCGTTCCGCCGGAGCTGCAAGGCCGAGTTCCTCAACCACCTGCGGATACGCGAGTGGCAGGACATCTACGCGCAACTGCGCCAGGTGGCCCGCACGATGGGTGTGTCGCTGAACGACGAGGACGCGGCGCCGGACGCCATCCACCAGTCGCTGCTGGCGGGTCTGCTGTCGCACATCGGACTGAAGACCACCGAGGAGGCGGCGCCCGGCAAGAGCGGCGGCAACGCCAGGAACGCCGCTGGCAAGGAGGGCGGCCGGGGCTCGGGCAAGAACGAGTACCTGGGCGCGCGCAGCGCCAAGTTCGCGGTGTTCCCCGGTTCGGCGCTGTTCAAGAAGCCACCGCGGTGGATCATGTCGGCGGAGCTGGTGGAGACGTCCCGGCTGTGGGCGCGGGTGAACGCGCGCATCGACCCGGACTGGATCGAGCCGCTCGCCGGGCATCTCGTCAAGCGCACCTACAGCGAGCCGCACTGGGAGCAGAAGCAGGCCGCCGTGATGGCGTACGAGAAGGTCACGCTGTACGGCGTGCCGATCGTCGCCCAGCGGAAGGTCAACTACGGCCGGATCGACGCGGAGGTCTCCCGCGACCTGTTCATCCGGAACGCGCTGGTCGAGGGGGACTGGCGCACGCATCACCAGTTCTTCCACGACAACCGGAAACTGCTCGGCGAGGTCGAGGAGTTGGAGCACCGCGCCCGGCGTCGCGACATCCTGGTGGACGACGAGACGCTGTACGACTTCTACGACCAGCGGCTGCCGGAGGACGTCGTCTCCGGTGCGCACTTCGACTCCTGGTGGAAGAAGAAGCGCCGGGACGAGCCGGACCTGCTGAACTTCGAGAAGTCGATGCTCATCAACGAGCGGGCCGGGCAGGTCAGCAAGGACGACTATCCGGACAGTTGGCGGCAGGGTGATCTGACGTTCCGGGTGACGTACCAGTTCGAGCCGGGAGGCGACGCGGACGGCGTCACCGTGCACCTGCCGCTGCAAGTGCTCAACCAGGTCACCCCGGAGGGCTTCGACTGGCAGATCCCCGGGTTGCGGGAGGACGTCGTCACCGAGCTGATCCGGTCGCTGCCGAAACCGATCCGGCGCAACTACGTGCCGGCGCCGAACTTCGCCGCCCGGTTCCTGGACGCCGTCGGCGCACGCGGCGCTGAGGCACCCGCGGAGCCGCTCACCACCGCGCTGGCGCGGGAGCTGCCGCGCATGGTGGGGGTGCGGATGGAGGCGTCGGACTTCGACTGGGCGAAGGTGCCCGACCATCTCCGCATCACCTTCCGTGTGGTGGACGAGCGGCGCCGCAAGGTCGGTGCGGAGGCGGAGGACAAGGACCTGGACGCGCTGGTGCTGCGCATGCGGCCGAAGGCCAAGGCCGCGCTCTCCCAGGCGTTCGACGCGACCGCGGCGAGGTCCGGCGCGCGAGCCGGTGCCGAGGCGGGCCCGAAGGCGGGCGCCGCGTCGGG
>NZ_BAAHCA010000374.1:0-4523 GCF_054776295.1 Streptomyces sparsus | reverse complement strand
CGGCGCGCTCTCCACCGGTCCCGCGCGGGTGGAGGGGCCCACGTGGCCGTGCACGGCCAAGGGAGCGGCGGTACGGCACGGAGCCCGGTCCGTCGCCTGCTTCCCCCGTCGCCTGCCCGGCCGACGACTGCTCCGCCTGACGGGGGGTCGGTCTGACGGCGCGTGGGCCGCGTCCGGCGCGGGTGCTGACGGGCCGTCAGCCCGGCCGTTCCGTGCGTCGGGATGGTTGTCGCGGGCACGTGGCGGGCATGGAGACGGCGACCCGGGCGGGAGCGGGCGGGGGGTGAGCGACGTCACTCACGAGGGGTCGTCGCAGGCCGACGTGACGGAAGTCTCCGCCTACCGGTTCGATCTTGGCGAGTCAAACACTTTGGTTCAGTCGACGTCCGGAAACCGGACGTCAGATGCCGGAAGACGCGTTAACAGTCCGTTTCGCGGCTGTCTGTAACGGATTGCTTTGTCCGGATTTCGGATCTCTGCCCTGTCGGTATGTGACCAAACCGAGATCCCTGACGTGTGGTTTACGGGCGCTGCGTGCCCAATAGTTGGCTTCATCGAGCTCGGGTCTGCGAGTCACGCCTGTTGGGGAGCGCTGATTCGTGATTCCGGGGGTCGCTGCTGACGGTATGCATGCCGGCAAGGCAGTCGTATCCCCCGTTCCCGTAATGACAGTGGACTCCTGAGGAGGCATACCCATGCGCGGTGCCAAGAGCGCCAAGTGGGTCGCGAGTGCGATCGTCGTGGCCCTGTCCGCGACCGCCTGTGGCGGCGGCAGTGGTGACAGCGACAGTGACGAGGGCGGTAAGGGCGGCGGGTCCATCAGCATGGACATCGCCGAGCCCAAGCGGCTCATCCCTGCTTCCGTCACCGAGAGTTCGGGGTCGCAGGTGCTGTCCGCGCTGTTCGCCCCTCTGGTGGACTTCGACGATGACAACAAGCCGGTGATGGCGGCCGCCGAGTCGATCGAGTCCACCGACAACAAGGTGTGGACGATCAAGCTCAAGGACGCCACCTTCCACGACGGCACGAAGGTCAAGGCGCAGAACTACGTCGACGCCTGGAACTGGGGTGCCTACGGCCCGAACGCGGCCGACGGCAACTACTTCTTCGGCACGATCGAGGGCTACGACAAGCTCAACCCGCAGGACCCGGACGGCGAGGAAGGCCCGAAGAAGGCCGGCGAGCCCAAGGCTGAGAAGCTCTCCGGTCTCAAGGCCGTCGACGACAAGACGATCGAGGTCACGCTCAGCGACCCGTTCTCCGGTTTCGCGTCGCTGCTCGGCTACACCGTGTTCTACCCGATGCCTGACGCGGCGTTCGAGGACCTGGACGCCTACGAGGAAGCCCCGATCGGCCAGGGCGCCTTCCAGATGGACGGCGAGTGGAAGCACGACCAGCAGGTCAAGGTCAAGGCCTACGAGGACTACTCGCTGGGTGACAAGCCCAAGATCGACGGCATCGACTTCAAGGTCTACCAGGACCAGAACACCGCCTACAACGACGTGCTCGGCGGCAACCTGGACGTGGTGCGGACCATCCCGACCGAGGTCATGGGCACCGCCCCGGACGAGCTCGGCGACCGGTTCAAGACCTCTCCGGCCTCCACCTTCCAGTTCCTGGCCTACCCCACCTACGAAGACGCCTACAAGGACCCGAAGGTCCGCAAGGCCATCTCCATGGCGATCGACCGTGACGAGGTCATCGACGTGGTCTTCCAGGGTTCCCAGGACCCCGCGCGTTCCTTCGTCTCCCCGGTGGTCGCCGGCTTCCGTGAGGACACCTGCGGCGAGGCCTGCAAGTTCGACCCGGACGCCGCCAAGAAGCTGCTGGACGAGGCCGGCGGCTTCAAGGGCGACAAGATCGAGCTCGGTTACAACGGTGACGGCGGCCACAAGCAGTGGATCGAGGCCACCTGCGACCAGATCCGCAAGAACCTGGACATCGAGTGCGTCGGCACCCCGGTTCCCAAGTTCGCCGAACTCCTGACCCAGGTCGAGAAGAAGCAGTTCCCGGGCATGTTCCGGATGGGCTGGATCATGGACTACCCGTCCATGGAGAACTACCTCGGCCCGCTGTACTCCACCGGTGGTTCGTCGAACTACTACGGCTACAGCAACAAGGAGTTCGACAAGCTCGTCGCCGAGGGACGCCAGGCGGACAGCGAGGAAGAGGCCATCAAGAAGTGGCAGCAGGCTGAGGACATCCTCGCTGAGGACATGCCGGTGATCCCGCTCCGCTACGGGAAGAACGTCTTCGGGCACTCCGAGTCGGTGAAGAACGTCGAACTCGACCTCTTCAACCGGGTCGTTCTGTCGAAGATCGAGAAGGCCTGACGGTTCTTCGCAGTAACACCGTAGAACCGTCCAAGGCTTGACGGTGGGGGCAGAAAAACTGCCCCCACCGTTTCCATGAGGAGGATCCCATGGGCCGGTACGTCGCCAGGCGACTACTTCAGATGATCCCGGTGTTCATCGGGACCACGGCCATCATCTTTGCGCTCGTCACTGCGATCGGCGGTGACCCCGTACAGAATCTCTACGGCGAGCGCCCGGTGCCGGACAGCGTCCGCATCGCTCTCACCAGCCAGTACCATCTGGACGACCCGTTCTTCATGCGGTACTGGTACTACATCTCGGACCTGGTTGTCGGCGACTTCGGTACCAGCCTCAACGGCCGGCCCATCAGCGACATGATCCAGGAGGCCTGGCCGCACACCCTGCGCCTCGCCGGTATCGCGCTGGCGGTCGAGGCCGTCATCGGCATCGGGGCAGGCCTGATGGCCGGCGTCCGGCGCGGCAGCTTCCTCGACAACGTCGTGCTGCTCTCGACGCTCACCGTCATCGCCGTGCCGATCTTCGTCATCGGCAACTTCGCCCAGGTGCTCTTCGGCGTCCAGTGGGGAATCCTGCCGGTGGCCGGTGTGACCGAGGGCATGCAGAGCTATCTGATGCCGGGTATCGTCCTCGGCTCGGTGTCCCTGGCCTACATAGCCCGGCTGACGCGGGCATCGGTCGCGGAGAACCTGCGGACGGACTACGTCCGCACGGCCAAGGCCAAGGGCCTGCCGCAGTCTCGTATCTTCGGCGTTCACGTGCTCCGCAACTCGCTGATTCCGGTGGTCACCTACCTCGGTATCGACATCGGCACGCTGATGGGCGGCGCGATGGTGACCGAGCGCATCTTCAACGTTCCCGGCGTCGGGTTCAACGTCTTCAAGGCGACCCAGATCGAGGACGGACCAGTCCTCGTCGGCTTCGTCTCCATGCTGGTCATGATCTATCTGCTCGCCAGCCTGATCGTGGACCTGCTCTACGCCGTGCTCGACCCGAGGATCCGCTATGCCTGAGACCAAAGCCCCCACCACGGCCGGCACCCGCGTCGACCCGGATGCGGACGCAGCGCTCACCGGCACGAAGTCGCGGAGTCTGCTGCAGGACGCGGTCCGGGACCTGGTGCGGCAGCCGATCTTCATCGTCTCGGCGGCCGTCATCCTCTTCCTGTGCACCATCGCGGCCTTCCCCGGGCTCTTCACCAGTGTCGACCCCCGGGCCTGCGACCTGTCCAGGTCGCTGGACACGCCGAGCGCGAGCGCCTGGTTCGGGTACGACACCCGCGGCTGCGACATCTACGCGCGCACCATCTACGGAACCCGCACGTCCATCGTGGTCGGTGTGCTCGCCACGATCGGTTCCGCGATCATCGGTGGTCTGGTCGGGACGATCGCGGGCTACAAGACGGGCTGGGTCGACAGCCTCATCTCCCGCGGGATCGACATCTTCCTCGGCCTCCCGTTCCTGGTCGGCGCCATCGTCATCCTGAACTCGTTCCGAGGCGACGACGGTCAGCGGATCGGAGGCATCTGGGGAGTGCTGGCAGCGCTGACGTTGCTGGGCTGGATGAGCATGGCGCGCATCATGCGCGGTTCGGTGATCCAGGCGAAGCAGGCCGACTACGTGACGGCCGCCCAGTCCCTCGGCGCGTCGACACCCCGTATGGTTTTCCGTCACGTTCTGCCCAATGCGGTCACGCCGCTCATCGTCGTCGCTTCCATCAGCCTCGGCGTCATCATCTCGGTCGAGGCCACGCTCAGCTTCCTCGGTGTCGGTATCCAGCCGCCCACCATCTCCTGGGGTGTGATGGTCAGCGACTCCCTGCCCCGCGTCCGCGAGGCCCTCCACCCACTGCTGTTCCCGGCGGCTTTCGTGAGCGTCACGGTTCTGGCGTTCATCATGCTGGGCGACGCGGTCCGCGACGCCCTCGACCCCAAGCTGCGCTGAGGGAGGCGTACGTGACTACTGTGAAACAAACCGTCGGAGTCCCGGCGCCGGAGGGAACGGAGAACAACTCCGCCCCGCTGCTCGAAGTCCGTGACCTCCATGTGGAGTTCAAGACCCACGAAGGGTCGATCAAGGCCGTCAACGGGGTGAACTACTCCGTTGACGCGGGCGAGACGCTGGCTGTGCTGGGGGAGTCGGGTTCTGGGAAGTCGGTGACCGCCCAGGCGGTGATGGGCATTCTGGACA
>NZ_BAAHCA010000373.1:0-4534 GCF_054776295.1 Streptomyces sparsus | reverse complement strand
GCACCGTCCCGGGCGGCGGCCTGCGTCTTCAGCGGCACCCCGCCCACCGGCCCCACCTCGCCGTCGGCGCTGATGGTGCCGGTGCCGGCGATGGTCCGGCCGCCGGTGAGGCCGCCGTCCCGGCCGTCGCCCTCCAGCTTCTCGATCACCCCGAGGGTGAACATCAGGCCGGCGCTGGGGCCGCCCACGTCCTCCAGGCGCAGCGTGACGTCCACCTCGTCGGGGGACAGCTCCAGGCGGCTCAGGGCGGCCTGGACGGCGGCGTTCTGCGAGCGTTCCATCTCGGCGGTGTTGTGCCGGCGGATCTCCTCGACGTTGCCGCCGACCGGGTACACCGCGTCGAGCGGCATCACCGCGCGCTGCCCGGAGAACCAGGCCCGCACCACGTCCGGCAGTCGCACCGTGTCGTCGGGGGCGGTAGCCGCGATGGTCGTCATCAGCAGCTCTCCCTCGGGCCGGCGTCCGTCACCGCCGTCGGCGTCGGTGACCGTGATCACCGGCCGGCCGCGGTGCTCACCCAGGACGTCCGTGGTGATCCCGGGCTGGGCGACCGCGTAGGGCAGCGGGACGAGCACGGCGACGGCGAGCAGCGCGGCGACCAGTGCGGCGCAGACCGCCAGCGCCGGTCCGCGGCGGATCGGGAGAGACGACATCACCCCTGCAATCTAGAGCACCCGCCGGGAACGGCCGCACCCGCTCGCCGGGCGGGTCAGTTCAGGGCGTCCGCGACCTCCTGGGCGGCGGCGACCACCCGGTGGCCGCCCAGCTCGGGCACCGCCTCGGCGAGCATGACCACGCCGACGCTGCCCTCTATGCCGCCCACCCCCAGCAGGGGGGCGGCGGCGCCGCAGGCGCCGGCCTCCAACTCGCCGCGGGTCAGGACGAAGCCCGTCTCCAGCTCGGGGTCGGGGCGCCGTCCGGCGAGGATCGCCCGGCCTGCGGCGCCCCGGTCCAGCGGGTGCCGGAAACCGGTGCGGTAGGCGACGTGGTAGTCCGTCCAGCTGGGCTCGACGACGGCGACGGCCAGTGCCTCGTTGCCGTCCACCAGGGTGAGGTGGGCGGTCGCACCGACTTCTTCGGCGAGCGACCGCAGCGCGGGCAGGGCCGCTTCGCGGACCAGTGGGTGGACCTGGCGGCCCAGGCGCAGCACGCCGAGGCCGACGCGGGCCCGGCCGCCGAGGTCGCGGCGGATCAGCGAGTGCTGCTCCAGCGTGGCGAGCAGGCGGTAGATGACCGTCCGGTTGACCCCGAGTTTGTTGGACAACTCGGTCACGGTCAGCCCGTGATCGGTGTCGGCGAGCAGTTTCAGGACCCGAAGTCCCCGGTCGAGCGTCTGAGATGTCTCCGCGGTCACGACGCCCCTCCTCGGTTGAGTGGCGGCGGAGGCCTCCTGGTGGAGCAGGGTCGCGCATGCGCTGCCGGTCCCGCCGGTCAGCATGGGCGTCGAAGGCCACCGGTCGCGCTGGCAGGCCGCACCGGCTGCGCTCCGGGGCGGCGCTGCCACGGGGCGTGTGCGTGACCGGAAACCTAGCGACCGGCACCGCTCACCGGAAGACCGCGTCCAGAATCCGGGCAATATCCAAGCCAAGCCGTCCGCTTTGCCCTGATTTGCTGGGCAGGCTGCGCGCGTTGCGCGGGCAACTCGGCACACGCTTTCAGCACGTTCGGGCAGCGCGCGACGTCAACGCTCGGCCGGCGCGCGACACCAACGGGTGCGGGCGGCACGAGAAGACGCCCACGCGGGCGTGCGGCACACGACGCCGACGCGTGCCGCACGAGGCCCACGCGTGCACACGACGCCGACGCGTGCCGCACGAGACCCACGCGTGCGCGCGACGCCAGAACCCGTACGCGCCCGCGTCAGCGCGTGCGGGCACCTCGCGGGGGCGTCAGCGCATCCGGGTGGCCCACTCGCGGACCTTGTCGATCCGCTGCTTCAACTGGCCCGCGGTGGCCTCGGCGCTCGGCGGTCCACCGCACAGCCGGCGCAGCTCGGTGTGGATCACTCCGTGCGGCTTGCCGCTCTGGTGCGAGTAGGCGCCGACCAGCGAGTTGAGCTGCTTGCGCAGTTCCAGCAGTTCCTTGTGGGTGACGACGGGCCGCCGCTCGGCCGGCACCTCCAGCAGGTCCGCCTCCTCGTCGGGGCGCTTGCGACTGTGCGCGATCTGCTTGGCCTGCCGCTTCTGGAGCAGCATCTGCACCTGGTCGGGTTCCAGCAGGCCGGGAATGCCGAGGTAGTCCTGCTCCTCCTCGCTGCCGGGGTGAGCCTGCATGCCGAACTCGGCGCCGTCGTACATGACGCGGTCGAAGACGGCGTCGGACTCCAGCGCCTCGAAAGGCAGTTGGTCGGCGTCCCCGGTGTCCTCGTCCTGCTGCTTCTCGGCCTCCTTCAGCAGGTCGGCCTCCTCGGCGTACGGGTCGTCCTCGCTGTCCTTCTTGGGCTTGTCCAGGACGTGGTCGCGTTCGACCTCCATCTCGTGGGCGAAGCCCATCAGCATGGGGATCGTCGGCAGGAACACCGAGGCGGTCTCGCCGCGCCGCCTGGACCGCACGAAGCGGCCGACGGCCTGCGCGAAGAACAGCGGCGTGGAGATGGTGGTGGCGTAGACGCCGACCGCCAGCCGCGGCACGTCCACCCCCTCGGAGACCATGCGGACGGCGACCATCCAGCGGTCGTCGGAGTGCGTGAAGTCCTCGATGCGCTGCGAGGCGCCGGAGTCGTCGGAGAGCACCAGCGTCGCGGACCGGCCGGTGATCTCCCGCAGCAGCTTGGCGTAGGCGCGGGCGGACTCCTGGTCGCTGGCGATGACCAGCGCGCCGGCGTCGGGAATGGCCTTGCGCACCTCGGTGAGCCGCCGGTCGGCGGCCCGCAGCACACTGGGCATCCACTCGCCGCGCGGGTCCAGCGCGGTCCGCCAGGCCTGCGAGACGGCGTCCTTGGTCATCGGCTCACCGAGCCGGGCGGCGATCTCGTCGCCGGCCTTCGTCCGCCAGCGCATGCTGCCGCTGTAGGACAGGAAGATGACCGGGCGGACCACGCCGTCGCTGAGCGCGTTGCCGTAGCCGTAGGTGAAGTCGGCGACGGACCGGCGGATGCCGTCCGAGCCCTCCGCG
The DNA here is from genome assembly GCF_054776295.1 of Streptomyces sparsus. Lineage (NCBI taxonomy): Bacteria > Bacillati > Actinomycetota > Actinomycetes > Kitasatosporales > Streptomycetaceae > Streptomyces > Streptomyces sparsus. The sequence goes on along the minus strand of NZ_BAAHCA010000373.1, from coordinate 1,420 downwards.
TACGTCACGTAGGGGATCGGGTTGGTGTCCGAGCGGAACGGCGTGCCGGTCAGCGTCAGCCGGCGGGTGGCCGGGTCGAACGCCTCCGAGCACGCCTCTCCCCAGGACTTGGAGTCGCCGGCGTGGTGGATCTCGTCCAGGATGACCAGCGTCTTGCGCTGCTCGCAGCGGTTGCGGTGCAGCATCGGCCGCACCCCGACGCCGGCGTACGTCACCGCGACGCCGTGGTACTCCCTGCCGACGGGTCCGGCGCTGTACTCCGGGTCGAGCTTGATCCCTATCCGGGCGGCGGCCTCGGCCCACTGCTTCTTCAGGTGCTCGGTGGGCGCGACCACCGTCACCTGCTGCACCACGTGGTGGTGCAGCAGCCAGGAGGCCAGGGTGAGCGCGAAGGTGGTCTTGCCCGCGCCCGGGGTCGCGACCGCGAGGAAGTCCCTGGGCTGCTTCTCCAGGTACTGGTCCATCGCGGCCTGCTGCCAGGCGCGCAGCTTGCCCGCGGTGCCCCAGGGGGCACGTCCGGGGAAGGCCGGGGACAGGTGATGGGAGGAGGTGGTGGTAGTCACGGTCTCCGTCGGGCTGGGTCGGCGATCGGCAACCGCGTCAGACTACCCGCGCGGCCGGGTGCGTCCCCCGCGGACGCCGCGAACCCCCGGCAAGTGCGGTGTGCGTCACACCGCGCCGCCCTCGCGCAGGCGGCGCAGTTCCTCGGCGATCAGCTTGACTTCGTCGAGCTTGCCGGAGGCGATGTCGACGACCAGGTCGTACGCCTGCTCCTGATCGACATCCGCCATGTCGGCACCGTTGATGTCGAGAAAGACGACGGTACACATCCACGCGGTGCGCTTGTTTCCGTCGATCAGCGCACGGTTCGAGGTGAGCGACTGGAGCAGGGCCGCCGCCTTCTCGAACAGCTCCGGGTAGGCCTGCACACCGTACATCTGCTGCTGTGGCCGGTGCAGCGCCGAACCGAGCAGCCCCAGGTCCCGGACCGCCACTTCCTGCCCACCGCAAGCGAGTTGGGCGAGGTCGAGTGCTTCCTGAAGCGTCAGGTACTTCACGCGCCTACTCCCCCAGCCCGCGGAGCAGTTCCGCGTGCTTGTCGGCGTACTTGGCCCCCAACGAGCGGACCGTCGCGCGGTCCGCCTCCTCCACGAGGTACCGCTCCACAGCCAGAAGCACTATCGCGTGCATGCTTCTGCCCTCTTGGTCGGCACGCGCCTTGAGAGCTTCCTGCACATCCTCGGGCAACCGCAGGTTCATAGCCATACCACGACGGCACCACCGGGTGACCCCACGGTGCTACCGGATACGGCGGACCGGCCGCCCCCTGGCTCAGCCGGTGACGACGGCGGCCTGGGGGCGGATCGGCAGGCGGTTGACGGGGCGGCCGGTGGCGGCCCGGACGGCGGCGGCGACGGCG
>NZ_BAAHCA010000372.1:0-4541 GCF_054776295.1 Streptomyces sparsus | reverse complement strand
GCCCGCCCGCCAGTATCCCGCTCGACTCCGCGCGGACCGCGGCCCTGCTCGACGGCTACGGCATCACCGTCTCGCCGGCCGTGCCCGCCCCGAACGCCGACACGGCGGCCACCGCCGCCGCCACCCTGGGCTACCCGGTCGCGCTGAAGACCACCGCCCCGCACCTGAAGGACCGCGCCGACCTCGGCGGCGTACGACTCGACCTCGCCGGCGAGGCCGAGCTGCGCCGCGCGTACGCCGAGCTCACCAACAACCTCGGCTCCCCGGCGGAGCTGCGCCCGGTGGTGCAGGCGATGGCGCCGCGCGGCGTGGACACCGTGGTGCGGGCCGCCGTGGACCCGTCAATCGGCACGGTGCTCTCCTTCGGGCTGGCCGGCCCGCCCTCCGAGCTGCTCGGCGACCTCGCCTACCGGCTCGTGCCCGTCACCGACCGGGAGGCGGCCGGACTGGTGCGCGGCATCCGCACCGCTCCCATGCTGTTCGGCTGGCGCGGCTCGCAGCCGGTGGACACCGCGGCCCTGGAGGACCTGCTGCTGCGCGTCTCGCTGCTCGTCGACGACCACCCGCGGATCGTCTCGGTCGAGCTGGACCCCGTCGTCGTGGCCCCGCACGGCCTCGCCGTCCTCAGTGCTGCGGTGCGCCTGGCTCCGCCCCCGGCCACCACCGACCTCGGCCCCCGCCGTCTGCCCGCGTACTGACCCCCTTCGACCCCCGTAGGATGGGCCGCATGGCGAAGACCGGAACGACGACGCAGGGACTGCGTGCGGCGATCGAGCGCAGTGGCTACTACCCCGCCCTTGTGGCCGAGGCGGTGGAGCTCGCGGTGGGCGGTGAGCCGGTCGCGTCGTTCGTCGTACACCAGGAGACGACGTTCGACTCCAACGAGGTGCGCCGCCATGTCACGGTGCTGGTCCTCACCGGAACCCGCTTCATCGTCAGCCACACCGACGAGCAGGCGGCCGACGGCGAGTCGTCCGTGCCGTACGCCACCACCTCCACGGAGTCGGTGAAGCTGGAGCGGATCTCCTCGGTGGTGCTGAGCCGGGTGGTCGCGAACCCGGAGTCCTACACCCCGGGCACGCTGCCCCGGGAGGTGGTGCTGACCATCGGCTGGGGCGCGGTCAACCGCATCGACCTGGAGCCGGCGGCCTGCGGCGACCCCAACTGCGAGGCGGACCACGGCTACACGGGCTCCACCACGGCCGACGACCTCTCGCTGCGGGTCAGCGAGGCGGGCGACGGCCCGGACACCGTGCGGCAGGCGCTGACCTTCGCCCAGGCACTGTCCGAAGCGACGGTGAACTCCCGCTGATGGCACAGCCCGCCACCCGCGGCCCGGCGCTGCCCGAGCCCGAACCGCTCGACCCGCGCGCCGCGCCCGCCCCCCGCTACCACGACGCCTCGCTCGCCGATCTGCTGCCGGCCATCGCCTCCGGTCAGCACGTGCCCGGGTGCGACGCCCGCCTCACCCTGGAACCGGCGGACCGGGTCTGCGTCTTCCTCGTCGACGGCATGGGCTGGGAGATCCTGCGCGCCCACCCGGCGGAGGCGCCGTTCCTGACCTCACTGCTGCCCACCTCCGCCAACGGCACGGGCACCGCGATCACCTCCGGGTTCCCCTCGACCACGGCGACCTCGCTGGCCTCGGTCGGTACCGGCCTCGCTCCCGCCTCCCACGGGCTGCCGGGCTACACCGTGCTCGACCCCGACACGGGCGGGCTGATGAACCAGCTGCGCTGGCAGCCGTGGACGGACCCGCACGTCTGGCAGCCGTACCCGACGGTGTTCCAGCAGGCCCACGACGCCGGCGTGGAGACCTGCCAGGTCTCCGCCCCGCACTTCGAGCACACCCCGCTCACCCGGGTCGCGCTGTCCGGCGGGACCTTCTTCGGCCGGCTCACCGGCGAGGAGCGCATGGACCTGGCCGCCGCCCGCCTCGCCTGCGGCGACCGCTCCCTGGTCTACACGTACTACGCCGACCTCGACGGCAACGGCCACCGGCACGGGGTCGACTCCGACGCCTGGCGGTCCCAACTCGCCTACGTGGACCGGCTCGCACAGCGACTGGCCGAGCAGTTGCCGCCGCGCTCTGCGCTGTACGTCACCGCCGACCACGGCATGGTGGACGTGCCCCTGGAGTCCGAGCACCGCTTCGACTTCGACGAGGACCGGGAGTTGAGCGCGGGCGTCTCGCGGCTCGGCGGCGAGGGCCGGGCCCGGCACCTCTACGCCGTTCCCGGCGCGGTCCGCGACGTGTACGCGGTGTGGCGGGAGGTGCTCGCCGACCAGGCGTGGGTCGCCACCCGGGACGAGGCGATCGAGCTGGGCTGGTTCGGCCCGCCCGGCAAGGGCGTCGACGACCGGGTCTACGGCCGCCTCGGTGACGTGGTCGTGGCCATGGACGGCACCGCCGCGGTGGTCGCCACCCGCACCGAACCCAACGAGTCCGCGCTGGTCGGCATGCACGGTTCCCTGACCCCCGCCGAGCAGCTCGTCCCGCTGCTGGAAGTGCGCACCTGAGGGGCCCACCCGCCGGCACCGCACCCCTCGTCGTCCCGAAAGGCCGCAACACCGCATGCCCGAGCTGGTCTTCTTCTCCGGAACCATGGACTGCGGCAAGTCCACGCTTGCCCTGCAGATCGAGCACAACAGGTCCGCGCGCGGCCTGCAGGGCATGATCTTCACGCGGGACGACCGGGCGGGGGAGGGGCGGCTCTCGTCGCGGCTGGGGCTCGTCACCGAGGCGGTGGAGGCCCGTGACGGCTTCGACTTCCACGCCCACCTGGTCGCGCACCTGACCGCGGGCGGCCGTACCGACTACGTCATCGCCGACGAGGCGCAGTTCCTCACCGCCGACCAGATCGACCAACTGGCCCGCGTGGTGGACGACCTCGGCATCGACGTGTTCGCCTTCGGCATCGCCACCGACTTCCGCACTCGCCTGTTCCCCGGCGCCCAGCGGCTCATCGAGCTGGCCGACCGGGTGGAGGTGCTCCAGGTGGAGGCACTGTGCTGGTGCGGTGCGCGGGCCACCCACAACGCGCGCACGGTCGACGGGCAGATGGTCGTGGAAGGCGCCCAGGTGGTCGTCGGCGACGTCGGGCGTCCGGCCGGCGAGGTCGGCTACGAGGTGCTGTGCCGCCGGCACCACCGGCGACGGCTGACGGCCGCCGCCGCAGGTGCCGGCGCACTCTCCCCGGACGTGCTGCCGGTCGACGGCGTGACCCTGCCGGCACCGCGCCGCTGACCCGCCGCCCCGGACGGCCGCGTTACAGCGGGGGGCGCTTGGGGCGCTTCACCGCGTCCTGCGGGTCCCTCAGCTGGATCACCGCGAACGGCGCGCCCTCGGAGTCGACGACGTGCGCCAACCGCCCGTAGGGGGAGGTGCGCGGCTCGTGCAGGACTCCGCCGCCCAGCTCGGTGACCCGGCGGCACGCGTCGTCCGTGTCGGTGACCGCGAAGTACGTCGTCCAGTGCGGTCCGCGTTCCTGCGGCAGTGAGTCGCCGACGCCGCGGATCCCGCCGACCAGCTGGCCGTTCAGCAGCAGGCCCTGGTACTCGTTGCCGCTGTAGGTGTCGAGCCGCTCGGTCTCGAAACCGAACACCGACCGGTAGAACGGCACGACCGCCCGAGCGTTCCGGGTGACCAACTCGTCCCACACCGTGGTGCCGGGCCGGCCGTCGGGCTCGGTGCCGCTGTGGCGCCCCGCCTGCCAGATCCCGAACACCGCGCCGCTGGGGTCGGAGGCGATCGCCAGCCGGCCGTCCTCCCCGGAGTCCAGCGGCCCGACGGCGACGGTGCCGCCGCACTCGCGGATCGCGGAGCAGGTGGCGTCGGCGTCGTCCGTCGCGAGGTACGGCAGCCAGGCGACCGAGGCCGCCTGCCCGCGCGTGATCTCGCCCAGCCCGGCCACCGCGACGTCCCCGAAGTGGGCCCGGACGAACGGCCCGCCCTGTCGAGGTGCGTCCCGGAACTCCCAGCCGAACAGCTCGCTGTAGAACTTCTGGCCTGCGGCCAGGTCGTGCACCATCAGGCTCGCCCAGCAGGGCGTACCCGGGGCGGGCCGAGTCACTGCCTCGGTCATCTTCTGTCGTCTCCTCGGACCATCATCGATGCGGTCGTGCGGTGCCGTGGGCACTGCGGGCGTCGAACTGCTGCGGGCGGTGATCCGCCGTGTGCGTAGTGTGTCTGTACCGGTGATGCTCGCATCCCCACAGGGAGGTGTACCCCCCCGCACCGTACTTCTTCCCGCCGGTCCGGGGTTTGACCGGATTTTTCGTCACAGGCATGTCACCGGCCGGGCCCGGTGGGTGGGGAGGGCCGTGCCCCGGGCCCGGCCGCTGGGCGAGAATGCCGGCATGACACCTCTCATCAGCGCGGCCGAGCTCGCTGCCGAGCCGCTCGACGGCCCACTCTGCCCGGTGCTGCTCGACGTTCGCTGGGAGCTCGGCGGACCGCCCGGGCGGTCCGCCTACGAGGCCGGCCACCTGCCGGGCGCCCGCTACGTGGACCTGGAGACGGACCTGGCCGGCGCGCCGGG
>NZ_BAAHCA010000371.1:0-4550 GCF_054776295.1 Streptomyces sparsus | reverse complement strand
GGTGGCGGGTCAGCCGCCGAGGGCGCGGTGGCGCTCGGCCAGGCGGGCGGCGCCGGCCTCGGTGAGCGAACCGAACAGCCGCAGGCGGGAGATGCCGCCGTCGGGAAAGATGTCGAGCCGCACCTGGCTGACGGCCGGAGCGTCGTCCAGCAGGAAGCGGTGCACGGTGTCGGGCTGGAGCCGGGTCCGCGGCAGCAGTTCCGTCCACGGCTCGTCCTCGCCGTTCCGGCCGACCAGCGCCGCCCAGCCGGCCGCGTTGCCCTTCAGGTAGGCGGTGTCGATCTCGACGGCCCGGACGCGGGACTGCTCGACCAGCGCGTAGCGGATCCAGTCGTTGCCCTGGTCGCGGCGCCGGCGGGTCTCCCAGCCGTCGTCCATCTTCTGCGAGCGGCCCGGCTGGATGGTGTGCACGGCCGGTGAGTAGAAGCGGTCGGACGCGTCCTCGACGGCTCCGCCGTTCTCCAGCGCGACCACGTCGAAGGTGCCCAGCGCGGCCAGCCACGCCGGGTCGGGCACCACCTCTCCGTGCACCCGCAGCCGGGCGATGCCGCCGTCGGGGTGCTGGTTGACGCGCAGGTGCGTGAAACGCCGTTCCGTCTCCACGGCGAAGGCGTTGGCGGCGTGGCCGCCGACCGGGGTCCGCGGGACCAGCACCGTCCACTCGCGGTCGTCCGCGAGCAGTTCCTCGGGGGACGCCGACACCGGCGCCGAGGTCGCCTCGATCGACACCGCCTGCGGGTGGTTGCCGCGGAAGTGAGCGGTGTCGACGACGATGCCGCGGATGACGCCGGGCGCGCCCAGCCGGACGAGCGCCCAGTCGTGGTCGGCGTCGGTGGGATGCGGCCGGTCGGCGTCCGTGCCGCGTCGCCGGCGGGTCTCCCAGCCGTCCATCACCTTGCCCTTGTGCCCGAAGTGCTCCGGGTCGAACACGGCGGCGCCGGGCCGCAGCAGGTTCTCCCGGTGGGCGAAGAACTCGTCGTTGGCGGCGACGACGGCGGCGCCGAGGCGCCGGTCGGCGAGGTCGACCAGGTGGCTGAACGGGAAGTCGGCCGTGCGGTAGTCCGCGTACGGGTCACCCCCGCCGTAGGGCCGGGCGTCGCCGGTGAAGCTGGGCAGTCCGGTGCTGGCCGCCGTCATGCGGTGGTCCTCTCGATGAGTCGGCCGTCCCTGCGCAGGGTGCGGCCGTGGTCGGTGATCTGGTGGCCCCGCAGCCAGCTGGAGCGGACGACGCCGTGCAGGGTCCGGCCGGCGTAGGCGGTGACCTGGTTGCGGTGGTGCAGTTCGGCCGGGTCGACGGTGAAGGCCAACTCGGGGGCGAGCACGGCGAAGTCCGCGTCCCGGCCCGGCGCGATGGCGCCCTTGCGGCTCAGGCCGGCGAGCGCGGCCGGCGCGGTGGACATCCAGCGGGCGACGTCGTCGAGACCGTGCCCACGCCGCCGGGCCTCCGTCCACACGGCGGGCAGGCCCAGTTGCAGTGAGGAGATACCACCCCAGGCCCGGCCGAAGTCGTCGACCTTGAGGTCGGGGGTGCACGGTGAGTGGTCGGAGACCACGCAGTCGATGGTGCCGTCCGCCAGCGCCTGCCACAGGGTGTCCCGGTTGGCCTGCTCCCTGATGGGCGGGCAGCACTTGAACTCGGTCGCGCCGTCCGGCACTTCCTCGGCGGAGAGGGTGAGGAAGTGCGGGCACGTCTCCACCGACACGGCCACACCGTCGGCCTTGGCGGCGGCGATCAGCGGCAGCGCGTCGCAGGACGACAGGTGCAGGACGTGCACCCGGGCGTCGAGACGCCGGGCCCGGTCGATCAGCAGGGCGATGGCCTCGTTCTCCGCGGCGCGGGGCCGGGAGGCGAGGAAGTCGGCGTACCGCGGGCCGGTCACCGGCGGGGCCGACTCCAGCCGCCCCGGGTCCTCGGCGTGCACGATCAGCAGGCCGCCGAAGCCGGCGATCTCCCGCATCGCCGCGGTCAGTTGTGCCGCGTCCAGCTGCGGGAACTCCTCGACGCCGGACGGCGAGAGAAAGCACTTGAAGCCGAACACTCCCGCCTCGTGCAGGGCTTCCAACCCACCGAGGCTGTCCGGCACGGCACCGCCCCAGAAGCCGGTGTCGACGTGCGCCTTGGCGCGGGCGACGGCGCGCTTGGTCTCCAGGTGGGCGACCGTGGTGGTGGGCGGCAGGCTGTTCAGCGGCATGTCCAGCAGCGTCGTGATCCCACCGGCCGCGGCTGCCTGCGTCGCCGTCCAGAAGCCCTCCCACTCGGTGCGTCCGGGGTCGTTGACGTGGACGTGGGTGTCGACCAGGCCGGGCAGCAGCGCGTCGTCCCCCACGTCGACCAGCCGGGCCCCCGGCGGCACGGCCGCGTCGTGCGGCTGGACGGCCGCGACGGATCCGCCCGCCACGGCCACGGAGGCCGGGCGCACCCCGTCGGGTGTGACCACCCGGGTGGAGCGGCGCAGCAGTTCGACGGCCGACTCGGTGGAGTCGTGCTGTGACAACCGATTCTCCTCTTCCCCTGTGCGACCCCCACCTGTGCCGGATGCGGTGAGGATTCCGCAGTGCGGAATTCAACGTTCTGTTGAATGAGTCTTCCCGTGACCGCACGTGCCGTCAAGGTCTGACGGTTGCTCGCAGCGCCGCCGCGCCACACCTTGTGCGATTCCACCAAACGGAAAGCGGTTCTCGCATCCCGGCATGTACCTTTCCCTGAGTCCGCGCCGTCGAGCCGTACGGCCACCCCGGGCCGCCGGCCGGGCCCGCGCCCCGAAGGGTCCGGCCGGCCCCGCACCGGAGGGGCCTGACCGGCCACGATCCACAGCCCTCAGCCGTTCCCACCGGGGCCGGGACCGGTAGCATGCGCCCCATCCGCCCGAAAGGAACCGCGACGTGCCGTCGTCCGAGCCCAAGAGCACCTCACCCCCCGCCGCGTCCGGGGGCGTCCAGTCCCTCGAGCGGGCCTTCGACCTGCTGGAGCGGATGGCGGACGCCGGCGGCGAGGTGGGACTGAGTGAACTCTCCGGCAGCAGCGGCCTGCCCCTGCCCACCATCCACAGGCTGATGCGCACCCTCGTGGCCTGCGGGTACGTCCGGCAGCAGCCCAACCGGCGCTACGCGCTCGGCCCGAGGCTGATCCGCCTCGGCGAGAGCGCCTCCCGACTGCTCGGCACCTGGGCGCGCCCCTATCTCGCCCGGCTCGTCGAGGAGACGGGCGAGACGGCCAACATGGCGCTGCTCGACGGCGACGAGGTCGTGTACGTCGCCCAGGTCCCGTCCCGGCACTCGATGCGGATGTTCACCGAGGTGGGCCGCCGCGTGCTGCCGCACTCCACCGGCGTCGGCAAGGCCCTGCTGGCCCACCACCCGGCGGAGGAGGTACGGGCCCTGCTCGCCCGCACCGGCATGCCGGCCGCCACCGACCGCACCATCGGGACGGCCGACGCCTTCCTGGAGGCGCTGGAGACCACCCGCGAGCGCGGCTTCGCCCTGGACGACAACGAGCAGGAGGTCGGGGTGCGCTGCATCGCCGTCTCCGTGCCCAACTCCCCCACCGCGGCGGCCATCTCCATCTCCGGGCCGGCCGGGCGGGTGACGGACACCGCCACCGAGAAAATCGTGCCGCTGCTCCAGGAGGTGGCGCTCGACCTGTCCACCGCGCTCGCGAACCCGGCCCAGGCGAACGGCAACGGAGCCTGAGCCCGAGCGACCAAGACGGGCGGGGCAGGGCGTCCGGCGGCTGTTCCGACACGGCGGGGCGTGCCGTGGGGGCGGTCGAGCACGGCACCCGGCGGCCACGCGACGTACCGCGGACGGCCGCGAGGGGTCAGCGGCGGATCTGCGGCACCCCGAACAGGCCGACCGCGGTGCGGACTTCGGACAGCGGTGCGGCCAACGCGCTGATCGAGCCGAGTGCTCCGACCAGGAGCAGCAGGGAACTGCGCAGCCGCGGGGGATCGCAGTCGCCGGCCGCTGCCAGCACGGCCAGCCCCGCCAGTTCCTCGTCGGCTATCTGCCGGTCCGGTAGGTCGGGAGGGTACGCGGCCAGCGCCCGGCGCAGGCCGACCACCGCGGCCCGCAGCTCCTCCACCCGCGGATCTGCCGCCGACTCCACGGCGAGCGGGCGCCTCTGAGGCACCACGGCTCGTTCACTGCGTTCGCGTCGCACTGCGGTACTCCCCCACACAGAAGCTTCCCGTCTGACGGCTGTCATCGCCCCGTGCGTATCCCTCGTCCCAGCTCCCCCGCACTGGTCAGGCGCGAGGGTCTGGACAGTAAACGACACGCTCCGCTGCCCGCGCTACACGGAGGGCGAATTTCGGCTCGCCGACTCCCGACCGGACGCCCGACGTTCGACCGGTCGGACAGGATCGGTGCCGGGCCGCCCTGGCAGTGAGGCCGTAGGCTCGCGGCATGGCGTCTCCACCGGCTCGTGTTCCGCCCGTCGCCGGCCTGCTTCTCGCAGCCGGCGGCGGCCGACGGCTCGGTGGCCGACCGAAGGCCCTGCTCGGCCACCACGGGCGCCCGCTGGTCGAGCACGCCGCGCGAGCGCTTCGTGA
>NZ_BAAHCA010000370.1:0-4553 GCF_054776295.1 Streptomyces sparsus | reverse complement strand
GTGCCTGGTCATGCGCGCCGGTCAGTTCTGGCGGCTGCTGCGGCGCCGCAGGAAGACCGCGCCGCCGGCCGCGGCCAGCAGGGCCCCGGCAGCGGTCAGCGCCACCGTGTCAGTGGTCTGCGTACCGCCCACTCCGCCGGCCACCGCGCCGACGGGTGCCGCCTTCAGCGGCCCGCACAGGGCGGGGTTGGTGGCCTCGGAGGGCAGCGCGGGGTCGAGGTCGCTGGCCCCGAGCACGTCGTCGTACTCGCCGTTGCCGTTGTAGTCGATGCCGTGCACGACGACGACGGCGTTCTGCGCCCGCAGGCTCTCGGCGGTCTTGTCGTCGACCGTCAAGGTGCGCTGGTACGTGTACGAGGCGCCCTGCGGGAACCGGTCGATGGCCAGGCCGGAGTCGGCGCTGGTGTCGCCGGTGGTGGTGAGCGACGCGCCGATTCCGCCGTAGAACGGCGCGCCGTCGGTGGTGTTCAGGCTCAGTTGCCCGTTGTGCTCCTTGGCCGCGGACGCCGTCGGGCACTGGCCCTTGGCGCCGATGTGGAAGTGCTGGGCGTGCGGCGCGTCCAGCAGGCCCTGGGTCCTGACGGTCACGGTCGCCTGGTTCCCGTCGAGGTGGACCGTCGCGGTGCCGGAGCCGGTGACCCGGTTCGTCGGTACCGGCGAGAGCGTGGCGTGCAGCTCGTCGCCGTGCGCGGTGCCGTCGGGCGCGGCGACGCCGGCGACCGCTGCCGGGGCGAGGGCCACGGCGGGTATGAATGCTGCGAGAGCGGCCACCGAAACGGCCGTCGTCTTCCTCATGTTCTTCTCCAGATCGGGGGGATGAGGTCGGCACCGGGAAGTGAGCGATCACGTCACGTGTTCGTGCAGGTGCCTACCGTCACACCGTGCTGCGGGGACGCCGGGTCCGCCATTCGGGGCGGCCATTGCGGTGACCCGGCCGTCCGGAGCCCGAGGCCGCCGGTCCGCAGCCGCCGGGGCCGCTGCCGGGTGGGCTGAACAGGCCGGACGTTCTGGACAAGGGGGGCGCGGCGAAGGTTTCGAGAGTGCATGCGAAACTTTTCACATGTGCCACAGCCGCGCCCCCCGACGCCGTCCGGTCCGCCGAGCCGCCGCGCTGACGGCAGCCCTGACCGCTGCCGGTCTCGTCCTGGCCGGTTGCGGTTCCGGCGACGGCGGCGACACCCGGGGCAGCTCCGGCGGCGACACCAACATCGTGCAGGGCACCGGGCAGATCACCCAGGTCGCCGCCGCCGACCGCCAGCCGGCGCCGGACATCGCCGGGGAGACCGTGGACGGCGGGGAGCTGCGGCTCTCCGACTACCGCGGCAAGGTCGTGGTGCTCAACGTGTGGGGTTCGTGGTGCGCGCCCTGCCGGGCCGAGGCGCCGAACCTCGCCAAGGTCGCCGAGGACACCGCCGACCAGGACGTGCAGTTCGTCGGCATCAACACCCGCGATCTGGACAAGGCCAACGCGCAGGCCTTCGACCGCACCTACGGCATCGAGTACCCGAGCCTGTTCGACCCCAGCGGCAAGCTGATCCTCAAGTTCCCCAAGGGCAGCCTCAACCCGCAGTCGATCCCGTCCACGCTCATCCTCGACCGGGAGGGCCGGATCGCCGCGCGGGCGCTGAAGGCGCTCGGCGAGAAGGAACTCCGCGACGCTCTCGACCCGGTGCTCGCGGAGCAGCGGTCGGAGCAGTGACCTGACGATGCACGTGCTCACCGCCGCCACGGACGCGAACCAGACAGTGCTGACCGGCGCCCTGCTGGTGGCCCTGCCGATCGCGCTGCTCGGCGGCCTCATATCGTTCTTCTCGCCGTGTGTGCTGCCGCTCGTCCCCGGTTACCTCTCCTACGTGACCGGCATCGGCGGCAGCGACCTGGCCGAGGCGCGCCGGGGGCGGATGCTCGCCGGCGCTCTGCTGTTCGTGTCGGGCTTCACCGCGGTGTTCGTGTCGACCGGTGCGTTCTTCGGCTTCTTCGGCAACACGCTCCAGGAGCACAAGCAGATCATCTCGACGGTCCTGGGCACGCTGACCATCGCGCTCGGCCTCGCCTTCATGGGTGTGCTGCCCGGGTTCGCCCAGCGCGAGTTCCGCTTCCACCGCAAGCCGTCCGTCGGCCTGGCCGGCGCCCCCATGCTGGGTGTGCTGTTCGGCGTCGGCTGGACACCGTGCATCGGACCCACGCTCGCCGCCGTGCAGAGCCTGGCGGTCAACGAGGCGAGCGCCGGTCGGGGCGCGCTGCTGATGGTGGCGTACTGCCTGGGCCTGGGCCTGCCGTTCGTGTTCGCCGCGCTCGCCTTCCGGCGGGCGCTGGGCGCGTTCGGCTGGGTCAAGCAGCACTACGTGTGGGTGATGCGCGTCGGCGGCGGCCTGCTGGTCCTGATCGGCGTGCTGCTCGTGACGGGGATCTGGGACCGGATCGTCTACGACCTGACCGTCTGGTCCAGCCAGTACACCGTGGGAATCTGAGGCGATGAGCGACACCGGCCCCGGCAGCAGCAACAGCACCGACACCCGGCCCGAACCCGAGCCCGGGCCGGGCAGCGGTCCCGAGCCCGAGCCCGGCAGCGGGAGCGGCACGACCGGCGACGCGGGTTTTGACGGCACCGCCGCCGCACGGGACGCGGGCGAGGTGCGCGAGGCGGGGGCGCAGCTGTCCACCGCGCCCGACCAGGAGCAGTCGGAGCCGCCCAACCTGCCGTCGCTCGGGGTGATCGGCTGGATCCGCTGGTTCTGGCGGCAGCTCACCTCGATGCGGGTCGCGCTCCTTCTGCTGCTGCTGCTCTCCCTGGGCACGGTGCCGGGATCGCTGATCCCGCAGACCGGCGTGGACGAGGCCAAGGTCGCCGCGTTCCGCGAGAACAACCCGACGCTGTCCGGTTTCTACGACACCTTCCAGCTGTTCGACGTCTACAGCTCGGTGTGGTTCTCGGCGATCTACATCCTGCTCTTCGTCTCGCTGGTCGGCTGCATCATCCCGCGCAGCTGGCAGTTCGTGGGCCACCTGCGGGCCCGGCCGCCGCGGGCGCCCCGCCGGCTCGACCGGATGCCCGCGTACACCACGTGGCAGACCGACGCGGAGCCGGAGGAGGTGCTCGGCGCGGCCCGGTCGATGCTGCGCCGCCGCCGGTTCCGGGTGGCCGCGGACCCGTCGGGCGGCTCGATCGGCGCCGAGAAGGGCTATCTGCGCGAGGTCGGCAACCTGGTCTTCCACCTCGCGCTGATCGTGATGCTGCTGGCCTTCGCCACCGGGCAGCTGTGGCGGTCCGAGGGCGGCAAGCTCATCGTGCAGGGCGACGGCTTCTCCAACACCCTCACCCAGTACGACGACTTCCGGGCGGGCTCGCTCTACGACGAGGACAGCCTGGACTCGTTCGGGTTCACGCTGGACTCCTTCCACTCCACCTTCGAGCCGAGCGGCCCGCAGAAGGGCACGCCGCGCGAGTTCCGTGCGGACGTCACCTACTGGGAGGGCGCGGACGGCGAGGAGAAGAAGGCCGCGATCGAGGTGAACCGGCCGCTGAACGTCGGCGACTCGAAGGTCTACCTGCTGGCGCACGGCTACGCGCCGGTGGTCACCGTCACCGACGGGCAGGGGGACGTGGCCTACCGGGGCCCGGTCCCGTTCCTGCCGCTGGACGCCAACGTCACCTCGCAGGGCGTGGTCAAGGTCACCGACTACCGGGACACGGACGGCTCCGAGGACCAGCTCGGCTTCCAGGGCTTCTTCGTGCCGACGTACGCGCCGGGGTCCGGCCAGATGGCGTCGCAGTTCCCGGGGCTGACGAACCCGGCGCTCTTCCTCACCGCCTACCGCGGTGACCTGGGCGTCAACGGCGGCCAGCCGCGCAGCGTGTACCAGCTCGACACGGAGAAGATGGAGCAGTTCACCGAGGAGAGCGGTGATCCGCTGGCGAAGGTGCTGGAGCCGGGCGACACCCTGGAGCTGCCGGACGGCGCGGGTGAGCTGAAGTTCGAGAGCGTGCAGCGCTGGGCGAGCTTCCAGATCTCCCAGGAGCCCGGCAAGGGCTGGGCACTGGGCGGCGCGGTGGCCGCGGTGCTGGGCCTGGCCGGTTCGCTGTTCCTGTCCCGCCGCCGCGTGTGGGTGCGCGCGTCGGCCGGTCCTGACGGGCGAACCGTCGTGGAGATGGCCGCCCTGGGCCGCAGCGAGTCGGCGAGGGTCCCGGAGGAGCTGGGCGACCTCGCCCGGCGCCTGCGCGACGACGCCGCCGAGCCGTCCGAGGTCGAGCCGTCCGATCCCGGGACCTCCGACCCCGGGGCCGCCGAGTCCGGGGCCGCAGAACCGGAAGCAGCCGAGTCCGAAACCGAGTCCGTCCGTCCTGCCGAAGGAGCTGGCCAGTGAACCTCGCCGCGGCCGACAACCAATCGCTAGCCGACATCAGCAACGTCCTGGTCTACTCGGCGATGGCCGTGTACACGCTGGCCTTCGTGGCGCACATCGCCGAGTGGGTGTTCGGCAGCCGCAGCAGGGTCGCCCGCACCGCGGCGGCGCTGAGCCCCACCCGCAGGACGGCCGGCGCCGGGTCCGCC
>NZ_BAAHCA010000369.1:0-4561 GCF_054776295.1 Streptomyces sparsus | reverse complement strand
CGCCCCGCCCCGGGTGGGCGGTGCGGCGCGGCGTTGCGGGTCTCGGGGTCGGGCCCGGCTCCGGTCGGGTCAGGGGCGCATCTCGTAGGTGTCGGCGAGAGCCGCCACCCTGGCCCACACCCGGGCGGTGCGCTCGGGGTCGGTGACCGGGCGGCGGACCTGGGACAGCGCCCACTGCTGCTGGGTCTCGGTGGCGGAGTCCTTGCCGTGCAGCTCGACGGCGTGCTCGGCGAAGTCGCGCACCAGGATGCCGAACAGCTCGTCCAGCACGTCCTCGTCGAGGCCCGTCAACGTCGCCTGTTCCAGGATCAGTTGACCGTGCACGACCAGTGCGAACAGCTGACCGACGGCGAGCAGCAGGTCCAGGTCGCGGCTCTGCTCCTTGTCCGGCGCCGCCGTCGTGGCGAACTCGCAGAGCGCGTCGGCCTGTTCGCGGAAGCGGGCGACGTTCGGCACCGTGGCGTGCGCGTCGTACGCGGTGCGCCAGTCGTGGAAGCGGACCGCGCCCAGGCCGCGGGTCGGGCCCTGCCGGAACAGGAAGTCGTCGTCGGCCGCGTCGAGCCTGGTGGGCACCGGCGCGTACTCCGCCGGGTTGAGCAGGTAGTTGCCCATGAACTTCAGGATCAGCGCCAGGTTGACGTGCACGGTGCCCTCGAGCTTGGGCAGACCGCGGATCTCGGTGGCCGCCTGCGCGAAGTAGGTGTCCTTCTCGAACCCCTTGGCCGCGATGACGTCCCACATGAGGTCGATGACCTTCTCGCCCTCCGTGGTCACCTTCATCTTGGTCATCGGGTTGAAGAGCAGGTAGCGCCGGTCGTCCGGGCCGGCCGTGCGGAAGTAGTCCACGGCCCGGTCGCTGAACAGCTTCATGCCGACCAGACGGGCGTACGCGTCGGTGAGTTCGCGGCGTACGTGCGGGAAGTCGGTGACGCGGCGGCCGTAGAGGATCCGGTTGTGGGCGTGGCTGACCGCCTCGTACATGGCGTGCTCGCAGATGCCCACGGAGGCGGTGCACAGGTTGAACTTGCCGACGTTGACGGTGTTCAACGCCGCGTCGAAGGCGGCCTGGCCGGTGTGCAGCACGTCCTCTGCCCGCACCGGGTAGTCGGTCAGCCGGAACTCGCTGACGTACTTCGAGGAGTCCACCACGTTCTTGACCAGCTCGTATGCCGGGTGGCGGCTGTCGGCGGCGAAGAAGACGTAACCCTCGGGGCCTTCGACGTCGGCGCGCCGGCCGAAGACGGAGACCAGCCCCGCCGCGTTGCCGTTGCCGATGTAGTACTTGGAGCCGTTGGCGCGGAACCCGCCCTCGGCGTCCTCGGTGAGCACCATGTCCGTGGAGTAGATGTCGGCGCCGTGCGACTTCTCCGACAGACCGAACGCGAACACCTCACCCTGGTCGAGGAGCTCGGCGGCCCGTGCCCGGGCGGCGGTGTTGTCGCTCTGCCAGACCGGGCCGAGGCCGAGGACCGTCACCTGCCACGCGTACCAGTAGTCGAGGCCGTAGAAGCCGAAGATCTCGTTCAGCGCGGCGATGCGCGCGGTGTCCCAGCGCTTGTCCGCGGAGCCGGCGGCGTCACCGGCCGGGGTGAGGAACGTCGCGAACAGCTTCTCCTTGGCGGAGAACTCCAGGAAGTCGCTCAGCCAGGCCCGGTCGCGGTAGTCGCTGAGCAGCCTGCGCTTGCCGCGCTCCTCGAACCAGTCGACGGTGGCGCGCAGCAGCCGACGGGTCTCGGGGTCGAAGTGGGCGGGGTCGTAGGTGTGCGGGTTGAACAGCAGCGGGTCCGTCATGGTGCGGTTCGCCTTCCTGGAGAGGGTGGGTGGGGCCGGGCCGGTCAGTGCCCGGAGGAGGGGGAGGGGCCGGTCGCGGCGTCGCCGCTCCCGGTGGTGAGGCGGTGCAGGGTGGTCAGTACGTCGTCGAGCCAGGTCAGCGTCATGCGCTCGTACTCGATGCCGCCGCGCAGCACCACGTGCTGGAGCTGCTCGCCTGCGGTCAGGGCTCCCGGCTGGGGGAAGTCGCGCCGTTCGCCGGTGAGGTAGCGGTCGAGGCGTGCCGTGTGGGCCGCGTGATGGCGCTCGACCTCGGCGATCAGCCGGTGCAGTTCCGCCGGGTCGTCGAACGCGGCACCGCGGACCTTCACCGCCAGGTCGTGCCGCACGCTCTCCGGCTCGACGGGTGCGTGCAGCCACTCGGTGAGTGCGGCCCGGCCGGGGCCCGCGACGGAGTAGACCTTCTTGTCCGGCCGGGAGTCCTGGGGCACCTCCCGCACGTCGATCAGCCCGTCGTGCTCCATGCGCTTCAGCACCCGGTAGATCTGCTGGTGGGTGGCGGTCCAGAAGTAGCCGATGGAGCGGTCGAAGCGGCGGGCCAGCTCGTAGCCGGACCCGGGCTGCTCCAGGAGGGAGACGAGGATCGCGTGCTCAAGTGCCATGACCGGCACTCTGCTATGCAACTTGTTGCATAGGCAAGATCGCCCCGGGCTGGTGAGACGAGGCTCACCCGGGCGGAGGGCGCCGGCTTCCGGTTCACGCGGGGGAGTGGGCGTCCGGGCCGTGCGGTGACGTCAAACCGCCCACCGGACACGGATCGTCCGGATCCTGAGACGTCGAGTGAAGCCGCGGCTGCGCTGTGCCAGAATTCCCGTGTGCTCTCACTGGTCATGATTATTGGTGACAGCGCGCCGGTCCGCAGTGACCGCTGACCGCTCGGCAACCCAGGCGGCAGTGGCACCGTGCCTCAGACCCGCGCGCAGACCTCTCGCATCCGCGAGGGGTCTTTTCGTTTTCCGGCCCACCCGTGCCGGGAGCGGGAGTGCGCGGGACGATGGGGGCAAGTGGAGCCTTTCGTTCCGGATCC
The DNA here is from genome assembly GCF_054776295.1 of Streptomyces sparsus. Lineage (NCBI taxonomy): Bacteria > Bacillati > Actinomycetota > Actinomycetes > Kitasatosporales > Streptomycetaceae > Streptomyces > Streptomyces sparsus. Next base: position 1,704 of record NZ_BAAHCA010000369.1, on the reverse strand, counting down.
ACTCATTTCTCGTAGGAGTCTGACCAGCATGACCACGGACGCACCCGACGACTCGTTCCATGTCTTCGACACCACGCTGCGCGACGGCGCCCAGCGCGAGGGGATCAACCTCTCCGTCTCGGACAAGCTGACCATCGCACGCCACCTGGACGACTTCGGCGTGGGCTTCATCGAGGGAGGCTGGCCGGGCGCGAACCCGCGGGACACCGAGTTCTTCCAGCGCGCGCAGTCGGAGATCACCTTCCGGCACGCCGTGCTGGTCGCCTTCGGCGCGACCCGCCGGGCCGGGGTCCGGGCCGAGGACGACCCGCAGGTGCAGGCCCTGGCGGACTCCGGGGCGCCCGTCGTCACCCTGGTCGCCAAGTCCCACGACCGCCACGTGGAGCTGGCGCTGCGCACCACGCTGGACGAGAACCTCGCGATGATCCGCGACACGGTGGTCCACCTGCGGGACCGCGGACGCCGGGTGTTCGTCGACTGCGAGCACTTCTTCGACGGCTACCAGGCCAACCCGGCCTACGCGAAGCAGGTGGTGCGGACCGCGCACGAGGCCGGGGCCGACGTCGTCGTGCTCTGCGACACCAACGGCGGCATGCTGCCCGCCCAGGTCCAGGCGGTCGTCAGGACGGTGCTCGCCGACACCGGCGCCCGGCTCGGCATCCACGCCCAGGACGACACCGGGTGCGCCGTCGCCAACACGCTGGCCGCGGTCGACGCGGGCGCCACCCATGTCCAGTGCACCGCCAACGGCTACGGCGAGCGGGTGGGCAACGCCAACCTGTTCCCGGTGGTGGCCGCGCTCCAGCTGAAGTACGGCCGGACCGTCGTCCCGCCGCCCGCGCTGCCGGAGATGACGCGCATCTCGCACGCCATCGCCGAGGTCGTCAACCTCACCCCGTCCACCCATCAGCCGTACGTCGGCGTCTCGGCGTTCGCCCACAAGGCCGGCCTGCACGCCTCCGCGATCAAGGTGGACCCCGACCTCTACCAGCACGTCGACCCGGAGCTGGTCGGCAACTCCATGCGCATGCTGGTCTCCGACATGGCCGGCCGTGCCTCGGTGGAACTCAAGGGCAAGGAGCTGGGCTACGACCTGGCTGGCGACCGCGACGTGGTCGGCCGCATCGTGGCGCGGGTCAAGGAGCAGGAACTCAAGGGCTACACCTACGAGGCCGCCGACGCCTCCTTCGAACTGCTGCTGCGCGACGAGGTGCACCGGGTGCCCGGCAGTGACGCCGGCGCCGCCCGCTACTACCGGCTGGAGTCGTGGCGGGCGATCGTCGAGGACCGCCCGGACGGCAGCCACGCCAACGAGGCGACCGTGCGCCTCCGGGCCAAGGGCGAGCGGGTGGTGGCCACCGGCGAGGGCAACGGTCCCGTGCACGCGCTCGACCGGGCTCTGCGGGTGGCACTCGAGCGGGTCTTTCCCGAGCTGGCCCGCTTGGAACTGGTCGACTACAAGGTCCGCATCCTGGAGGGCAAGCACGGCACCGAGTCCACGACGCGGGTCCTGATCTCCACCAGCGACGGCACCGCGGAGTGGTCGACCGTCGGAGTGGCGGACAACGTCATCGCGGCGTCCTGGCAGGCGCTCGACGACGCCTACACGTACGGCCTGCTGCGAGCCGGAGTGCAGCCCACCGAGTGACCCCCGGCCGCCCACGCCCCCGGCCGCCCCCACGCCCCCGGCCGCCCGGCGCGGCC
>NZ_BAAHCA010000368.1:0-4564 GCF_054776295.1 Streptomyces sparsus | reverse complement strand
TCCGCGGTGTCGCCGCCCAGCATGCGGTGCAGCAGGTCGCGCAGGGTGGTGCGTTCCGCCTCGGAGAGCCCGGCCAACGGCTCGCGCGCGAAGTCACCCAGCGACTCCCGCAGGCGCGTCGCCACCTCCCGTCCCGCGTCCGTCGCCGCGGCCAGTTTGACCCGGCGGTCCGAGGGCGCCGCCTGCCGCTCCGCCAGGCCCCGCGCCTCCAGCCGGTCGACGATGCCCGTCACGTTGGACGGCTCGCACTTGAGCTGCTCGGCTATCCGGCGCATCGGCGTCGGCCCGACCGTCAGCAGCGCCAGCACCCGTGCCTGGGCGCCGGTGAGTGAGTAGCCGGCCGCGGCTTCGGCGTACTCCTCGTGGTAGCGGGCGACCACCGTGCCGATGAGTTCGACCACCTCACGGGTCAGCGGGTCGGGGGGATTTCTGCGCGGCGTCATGCGATCCAGGATACCCACTTAGTTGACAACATGAAATATCCAGGTGCACAGTTGTTTCACGACCTGAAGCTTTTGGAGGTACCTGATGAGCCTGCCCACCGTCGGCCGCGAATGGCAGCTGACCGCCCGTCCGGACGGCTGGCCCACTCCGGACAACTTCGCGCTGCGGGAAGCGCCGGTGCAGGCACCGGGTGCGGGCCAGATCCTGGTGCGCAACCTGTACATGTCCGTCGACCCGTACATGCGCGGCCGGATGAACGACGTCAAGTCCTATGTGCCCCCGTTCCAGCTGGACAAGCCGATGGACGGCTCCGCGGTGGGCGTCGTGGTGGCCTCCGAGGCGGAGGGCTTCGCCCCCGGCGACCACGTACTGCACTGGCTCGGCTGGCGTGAGTACGCGACCCTCGACGCCCGGCACGCCGAGCCCGTGGACGCGGACCTCGCGCCGCTGAGCGCCTACCTCGGTGTGCTCGGCATGCCGGGGCTGACCGCCTACGCCGGTCTGCTGGAGGTCGCCTCCTTCAAGGAGGGGGACGCGGTGTTCGTCTCCGGCGCCGCCGGTGCCGTCGGCAGCCAGGTCGGCCAGATCGCCCGCCTCAAGGGAGCCTCCCGGGTGGTCGGCAGCGCCGGCTCCAAGGAGAAGGTCGACCTTCTGACCGGCGAGTTCGGCTTCGACGCCGCGTTCAACTACAAGGACGGCCCGGTCGGTGAGCAGCTCAAGGCCGCCGCGCCGGACGGCATCGACGTCTACTTCGACAACGTCGGCGGCGAGCACCTCGAAGCCGCCATCAGCGCGCTGCACGTCCACGGCCGCGTCACCGTCTGCGGCATGATCGGCGAGTACAACAGCAGCGAACCGGCCGCCGCGCCGCGCAACCTCGCACTGGTCATCGGCAAGCGTCTCCGTATCCAGGGCATGCTCGTCGGTGACCACGGGGCGCTCAAGCAGCAGTTCACCCGGGAGACCGCGGCCTGGATCGCATCCGGTGAACTCACCTACCGCGAAACCGTCGTCGAGGGCATCGAGAACGCGGCTGACGCGTTCCTCGGCATGCTCCGCGGCGCCAACACCGGAAAAATGGTCGTCGGCCTCGGCGACTAGACTCACCCCCGGCCGGAGGGTCGTGGGCGCGAACCCCCGGTCAACCATTCCTCAGGAGGAACACTTCATGTCCGTACAGCCCATAGAGGTCGCCTACACCGCCGTGGCCACCGCGGAGAACGGCCGCGACGGCCGCGTCGCCAGCAGTGACGGCCAGCTCGACGTGGTCGTCAACCCGCCCAAGGAGATGGGCGGCAGCGGCGCGGGCACCAACCCGGAGCAGCTCTTCGCAGCCGGCTACAGCGCCTGCTTCCAGAGCGCGCTCACGCTGGTCGCCCGCCGGATGAAGGCCGACGTCACCGGGTCGACCATCACCGCCGAGGTCGGCATCGGCAAGACGCCGGCCGGCGGGTTCGGCCTCACGGTCGCCCTCACGGCGGACATCCCCAACGTGGACGCCGAGACCGCGAAGCAGCTCCTGGAGAAGGCGCACGAGGTGTGCCCCTACTCCGCCGCCACCCGCGGCAACATCGAGGTCACGCTCACCATCGCCTGACTTCCGCACAGCTGACGAAGGCCGTCCCCGGCACCCGGGGGCGGCCTTCGCCGTACCGGCGGACGGATTCCCGTCCCGTACCGGCGGACGGCCGCCCGCGGACGGACGCGGTCACGGACGCAGCAGGACCTTTCCCACGTCGGCGCGTCCACTGCCGACTGGGGTGAGCGCCGACCGAGGGACTCCAGCGGGAGCTGGTGGGTGATCAGCGGCCCGGGACCGGCAGGCCCGTGCCCCCGGCATCCGCCCGAAACACGTCCGCCGGCGGGCTCTCCGTTGCACGTGGTGACGCCGTACCCGCGTCGTCAACGGTCGCCCTCGGGTTCGGGCCAGGCCGCTCACCACCGCCCCGCCGTCTCCGACCGCCTCACGGTGGACCGGCGGTCAGTCGGGGGGTTCCAGCAGGGAGAGCAGGGACCGGAAGACCGCCGGCATGTCCACCGCCTCCGGGTCGAGCAGCCACTGGTACTGGAGGCCGTCCATCACGGCGACGATCAGCGGCGCTGTCTGTTCGGGGGTGAGGCCGCTCGGCAGCCGTTCGCCGAACTCCGCCCGCAGCGTGTCCGCCAGCCCCTCCCGGACGTAGGCGTAGCGCTCGCGGAAGTAGTCCCGCGCCGGGTGGCCCTCGGTGACGCTCTCGCCGAGCAGCGCCGAGAACGTCTGCACGATGCCGGGACGCATGGTGTTGTACTCCACCAGAGTCGCGAAGCCCGCCAGCGGCCACGGCGGATCGCTGCGCTCCCGCCGCCCGGCCGTGCCACCGGTGTCCCAGGCGTCACGTTCCTCCAGGACGGCGATGAGCAGCGCCTCCTTGGTGGGGAAGTAGTGCAGCACCCCCTGCTGGGTGAGCCCGACCCGTTCGGCGACGGCGCCCAGCGTCGCTCCCCGGTAACCGCGCTCGGCGATCACCTCGAGGGCCGTCCGCAGGATCTCCGCCCGCCGCTCCTCGCCTCGCACACCGTGCCTGGCCCGTGTCATCCACAACCCTCCCGCAGGAGCTGCCCGCCGAGGCCGCCACCGATGTCCTGCGAGTGACCATACGACATGCCGACATAACGCAGTGGTGACAGCACCTACCGATCTACAGGTAGTTGGCGTCAGTATGGCGGGCAGACGACAGCCCTCTACGAGGAGGCGCGGCAGTGAGCAGCACCGACGCCCAGGCTCCGGACGCCCCCCGGTCGCCGCTCGGCCCGCCGTCCGCCGCGCCCCGCGGCTACGTGCTGCGCCTCGGCTCCGCCACCTTCGGCCTGTACACCGCGCTCATGACGCCGGTCGTCATCACCATGGCGATCCGGGTGGCCGAAGTGGCGCCCGAGGACAAGGAGGCCGTGCTCGGCCTCGTCCTGGGCGTCGGCGCGGTCTTCGCGCTGATCGCCAACCCGCTCGCCGGCCGGCTCTCCGACCGGACGCGCTCCCGCTACGGACGCCGCCGCCCGTGGCTGCTCGGCGGTGCGGCCGGCGGGGTGCTCGGCCTGGCGGTGATCGCCCTCGTCCCCTCCGTGGTGGCGCTGGTACTGGGCTGGGCCCTGGTGCAGACCGCCTTCAACGCCGTCTACGCCGCGCTGATGGCCACCATTCCCGACCAGGTGCCGCCCGCGGACCGCGGCAAGGCGTCCGGAGCGGTCGGCACCAGTGTCACCGCCGCCGTGCTCGCCGGCGCGGCCGTCGCCGCCCTCGTCCCGGACGTGCGCGCGAAGCTGCTGCTGCCCGCGGTGCTCACCGTCGCCCTGGTCGGCTGGTTCGCCGCCACGTTGCGGGACACCCGCCCCCAGGGGCCCCCGCAGCCGTTCTCCGCACGGGAGTTCTGGAGCAGCTTCGCCTTCGACCCCGTCCGGCACCCCGACTTCGGCTGGGCGTGGCTCACCAAGTTCCTCGTCGTCTTCGGCGGGGTCGCGCCGATGACCTACCTCGTGTACTACGTGCCGTTCCGCCTCGGACTCAGCACCGCCGAGGCCGCCGGAACCGTCGCCGCCCTGATCGCGCTCAACTTCTCCCTCCAGTCGCTGACCGCCGTCGCCGGCGGCTGGATCTCGGACCGCCACGGCCGCCGCAAGCCCTTCGTCATCGCCTCGGGCCTGGTGGTCGCCGTCGGCCTGGCGATCCTCGCCGCCGCCCCCGACCTGACCTGGCTGGTGGTGGCCCTGGTGGTGATGGGCATCGGCGGCGGGCTCTTCTACGCCGTCGACCTCGCCCTGATCACCGAGGTGCTCCCCGACCAGGACAACCCGGCGAAGGATCTCGGCGTGGTCAACATCGCCAACGCCCTGCCCCAGTCGTTGATGCCGATGATCGCCCCCGTGGTGCTCGCCGTCGGCAGCGGCGCCAACTACCCCCTGCTGTTCGCGCTCGCCGCCGCCAGCGCCGCGCTCGGCTCCCTGCTCGTCACCCGTATCCGGGGCGCCCGTTGAGGCGCCCCCGTACCGAAAGGCAGCATTCGTGCCCCCTCGCCCCACCCCGCAGCCCGACCCCGCGACGCCCCACGGAGACACGCCACCCGGCGCGTCGGGGGCAGCCGCGCCC
>NZ_BAAHCA010000367.1:0-4568 GCF_054776295.1 Streptomyces sparsus | reverse complement strand
CCACCGGCAGGCCGGCCCGCCGTCGCCGTGCAGCGCGAAGTCCACGTCGACCTCCGCGGGTGCCGAGCGCTGCTCGCGCACGGTGTAGGAGCGCATCACCGGCCGGACGTCCTCGTCCATGGCCCGCCAGCGTGCGAACCAGCCCTCCCCGGCGTCCAGCGGCACCAGCGGCGCCGGCTGGCCCGGGTGCGGCAGGAACAGCGAGAAGCTCTGGTCGCGCCCGCCCGAGGCGAAGTCGCGCAACTGCTCCCCGCCGAAGGTGATCCGGACCATCGACGGCCCCAGCCGCCGCGTCCGTGCCACTCGCACGTCGAAGAATCCGAAGGCGTCGGTGGCAGGGGTGGCGGCTGAGGTGCTCATCAAGGGTCAGCTCCTTGGTGTGGTGAGGGGTCAGCTCAGCTTCTTGGCGTCCTGGATGGCCTTGGCGAGGTTCTCCAGCAGCGGCGCGGCGCCCGCGTAGGAGAAGCGCGGCACCGCGTCCCACTCGGTGACCTGGCCGGCCTTGACCGCGGGCAGCTCCGTCCAGGTCGGCTTCGAGGTGAGGTCGGCCGGCTGGAGGGTGCCCGTGCGGTTGTCCATGATGATCAGGTCGGCGTCGTACTTGTCGGCGTTCTCCCAGCTCAGGCTCTCGAAGTAGTCGCCCTCGTCCAGCTTGTTCGGCACGACGATGTCGACGCCCAACTCCCTGAAGTACATGAGGTCGCTGGAGAGCTCGGGGTTGGAGACGTAGAAGGTGTCGGCCGCGCCGGAACCGGCGAGCACCCGGATGCCACTGGACTTGGCGGTCTTGCGCAGCGTCTCCGCGGCCTTCTCGAAGCGCGCCTTGGCGTCGGTGACCTTCTTCGCCTTCAGGTCCGCGCCGAGGGACTCGGCGAGTTCGGCGTAGCGCCTGATGGGCTCCGTCAGCGGGACCCGGCCGGTGGTGATGACCACGCTCGGCGCCAGCTTGAGGATCTTGTCCTTGCTCTCGTCCGGCACGTACCAGAAGGCGCCGGGGTCGTACATGTGCGTCACGAGCAGTTCGGGCTTGAGCGCGGCGTACTTCTCGATGCTGAACTCGCCCCAGGCGTTGCCGATGATCTCGACCTTGTCGACGTCCAGGTCACCGGCCGTCGGGTCCGGCTTGCCGTTCTTCAGCTTGGTCTCACCGAAGACGCCGACCAGTTCCTCGTCGAGGCCGTAGTCGTAGAGCGCCGCGGCGGTGCCGGTGAAGGCGACGATGCGGTCCGGACGGGAGTCGGCCTTGACCGTCTTGTCCCGGTCGTCGGTGAACGACCAGGCCTTGTCGCCGCCGCTCTCCGAGCCGGACTCCGAACCGCCGTCGCTGCCGCAGGCGGTGACGAGGGCGCCCAGACCCAGGGCGCCGCCCGCTGCGAGCAGTCCGCGGCGGGAGAGATGAGTGGCTCGGGAACGGGACATAGCAGTGCCTTCTTCCAAAAGTGGTGCATGCCAGAAGTGTGTTGTGGGACTGGGATCCCAAACGCCAGTTAGGTTAACCTAACCAAAGCTAATATTCAGCGGCCGGTTCGGATCAGTTCGTCGGCCCCCACTGGAGCCAGCCTGTGTCTCTCACCAAGTCACCCCTCCTGCAACGGGGTTCGACGACCGACGCACCGCCGTCCGAGGCGGAGCCGGCATCCGACCGCAACCGGCAGCGGGCCCTGGGCCTCGTGGCCGCCCTGGCCGCACTGGTCCTCGTCGTGGCGCTCAGCATCGCCGTCGGCGCCCGGTCGATGTCACTGGGCGACGCCTGGCAGGGCCTCACCGACAGCTCCGCCGCCACGTACACCGTCGTGCACGACATGAGGCTGCCGCGCACCCTGCTCGGCCTGCTGGTGGGAGTCGCGCTGGGACTCGCCGGCTGTGTCATGCAGGCACTCACCCGCAACCCGCTGGCCGACCCGGGCCTGCTCGGCATCAACGCCGGCGCCGCCGCCGCGGTCGTCACCTCCATCTCGTTCCTCGGCATCACCACCTTCACCGGCTACATCTGGTTCGCGTTCGCCGGCGCGGCAGCCGTCTCCGTGCTCGTCTACGCGGTGGGCGGTGGGCGCGGAGCCACCCCGGCCCGCCTGGCGCTGGCCGGTACGGCGCTCAACGCCGCACTGCTGTCCTACGTCAACGCCGTGCAGCTGCTCGACAAGGCGTCCCTGGACCGCATGCGGTTCTGGACGGTCGGGTCACTGGCCACCGCCGAGTTCTCCACCGTCACGCAGCTCGGCCCGCTCGTCGCGGCCGGTGTGCTCGTGGCGCTCGCCCTGGCCCGGCCGCTCAACGCCATGGCGCTCGGTGACGACTCGGCCCGGTCGCTGGGCGCCAGCCCCGCACGGACCCGCACCGGCGCCATCGTCGCCGTCACCCTGCTGTGCGGCGCGGCCACCGCGGCCTGCGGACCCATCGTCTTCATCGGGCTGATGGTGCCCCACCTCGTCCGCTCACTCACCGGCCCGGACCTGCGGTGGATGCTGCCGTACTGCGCGGTGCTCGCACCGGTACTCATGCTCGGCGCGGACGTCCTGGGACGGGTCCTCGGCCGGCCCGGCGAACTCCAGGTCGGCATCGTCACCGCGGTCCTGGGCGGCCCGGTGTTCCTCTACTTCGTAAGGCGACGCAGGATGGCAACGGTATGAACGCGCTCCGACTCGGCAACTGGTCCGTGCGCTACCGCCCCAGGGCGGCCCTGACGGGCGCGCTGCTCACCGCGCTGGCCCTCGTCATGGCGGTCCTCGCGATCGGCACCGGCGACTACCCGATGTCCTTCGCCGAGGTGCTGCGCACCCTGGCCGGGAACGGCCTGCCCGCCGACGACTTCATCGTCAACGAGGTCCGCCTGCCCCGCGCGGTGACCGCGCTGCTCGTGGGAGCGGCACTCGGACTGTCCGGCGCGGTCTTCCAGTCCCTGGTGCGCAACCCGCTGGCCAGCCCCGACATCCTCGGCTTCACCCACGGCGCCGCCACCGGCGCGCTCATCGCCATCTTCGTCTTCGGCGGCGGCAGTCTGGCCCTGTCCGGCGGCGCCCTGGCCGGCGGCGTCCTCACCGGCCTCGCGGTGTACGTACTGGCGTGGCGCGGCGGGCTGCACGGCTACCGGCTGATCCTCGTCGGCATCGGCATCGCCGCCATCCTCACCGGCGTCAACGGCTACCTCCTCACCCGCGGCCAGGTCTTCGAGGTCGGCCGGGCCGTGCTGTGGATGACCGGCAGCCTCGACGGACGCGGATGGAAGGACGCGCAGCCGCTCATGGTGGTGCTCGCCGTGCTGCTCCCCATGGTGCTGCTCGGCTGCGCCCGCGGGCTGCGCATGATGGAGATGGGGGAGGACGCCGCCTACGCACTGGGCGTACGTGTCGAACGGATCCGGGTGACCCTGCTGGCCGCCGCGGTACTGCTGGCCTCCTTCGCCGCGGCCGCCGCAGGACCGGTCGCCTTCGTCGCGCTCACCGCCCCCCAGCTCGCGAAGCGCCTCACCCGGGCCCCCGGCCCCAACCTGCTCCCCGCGCTCGGCATGGGCGCGGCGTTGCTGGTGACCGCCGACTGGCTCGCCCAGCGCGTGTTCGCCGGCAACCAACTGCCGGTCGGCGTCGTCACCGGCGTACTGGGCGGCTGCTACCTGGTGTGGCTGCTGGCCACCGAACGCCGAGCGGGACGGATCTGACCATGCCGAACCTCACGAAGGACGGAACCACCGACATGCGGCACACCGCGGCAGGCACCAGGCTTCGCGGCGAGGAACTGACCCTCTCCTACGACCAGCGCACCATCACCGAAGCGCTGAGCGTCACCATTCCCGACGACTCCTTCACCGTGGTCGTCGGCCCCAACGCCTGCGGCAAGTCCACCCTTCTGCGGGCACTCGCCCGGATGCTGAAGCCCAAGGCCGGCACGGTCCTGCTGGAGGGCAGCGACATCCACACGCTGCCCGCCAAGCAGGTCGCCCGCACCCTGGGCCTGCTGCCGCAGTCGTCCATCGCCCCCGACGGCATCACCGTCGCCGACCTCGTCGCCCGCGGCCGCTACCCCCACCAGGGCCTGCTGCGGCAGTGGTCCCGCGAGGACGAGCGCATCGTCGGCGAGTCGATGGCGGCCACCGGCGTCAGCGAACTCGCCGACCGATTCGTCGACGAACTCTCCGGCGGCCAGCGGCAGCGGGTGTGGATCGCCATGGCGCTCGCCCAGCAGACGCCGCTGCTGCTCCTCGACGAGCCGACCACCTTCCTCGACATCCAGCACCAGATCGACGTGCTCGACCTGTGCGCCCGGCTGCACGAGGAGCAGGGCCGGACCCTCGTCGCCGTGCTGCACGACCTCAACCACGCGGCCCGCTACGCCACCCACCTGATAGCCATGCGCGGCGGCCGGATCGTCGCCGAGGGCCGCCCCGCGGACGTCGTCACCGCCACCCTCGTCGAAGAGGTCTTCGGCCTGCGTTGCCAGGTCATCGACGATCCGGAGACCGGAACACCCCTCGTTGTGCCGGCCGCCCGGCGCCGGGCCGCCGTGTAGCGTCAGGGGCATGGACGAGCCCCTGCCCGGCAGCCCGCCGAGCCCGGCCGCGACCCCCGCGGACG
>NZ_BAAHCA010000366.1:0-4577 GCF_054776295.1 Streptomyces sparsus | reverse complement strand
CGTCGGCCGAGCGGGCCAGCAGCGCGGCGGTGCCGACCGCGCCGTAGACCTCCACACCCGCGAACGCGGCCGTGCCCAGCACGTGGTCGAAGTGCGGGTGGGTCAGCACCACGTGGGTGACCGGCAGGCCGAAGCGGTCGCCCACCTGGCGCCGCACGTCGGCGCCGTCCCGCAACGTGGCGCCGGTGTCGACGACCAGCACCCCGCGGGTGCCGGCGACGGCCCCGACGGTCTCGTCCCAGCCGGGCGTGCGGCGCCGCACGACACCCGGCGCGAGCTCTTCCCACACGGCGTCCATGGGGCCGACGCTAGTGCCCCGGCGGGTACCGCGCCCACCGCGGCGGCGGGGCTCGCGGTACGGTCGGTCCGGCCGCCCTTGCCCGCGCGGCGGCAGCCGGTCGTACACTGGCTCGGGAAGGTTGGCACTCCCGGCCTCGGAGTGCCAGGGTCGGGAGCCGCCCGATCCTCGGGGGCAGCCGGATCAGCACCGATCAGCGCAGTCGCCGAAGACCCATGCAGGAACGTCCGGACGGAGGTGCACGATGCTCAGCGAACGCAGGCTGGAAGTGCTGCGCGCCATCGTGCAGGACTACGTGGGAACCGAGGAGCCGGTCGGCTCCAAGGCGCTCACCGAGCGGCACAACCTGCAGGTGTCACCGGCCACCGTGCGCAACGACATGGCCGCCCTGGAGGAGGAGGGCTTCATCGCCCAGCCGCACACCAGCGCGGGCCGCATCCCGACGGACAAGGGCTACCGGCTCTTCGTCGACAAGCTGGCGGGCGTGAAACCGCTGTCCTCGCCGGAGCGCCGCGCGATCCAGAACTTCCTCGACGGCGCCGTCGACCTCGACGACGTGGTGGGCCGCACGGTGCGGCTGCTGGCGCAGCTCACCCGGCAGGTCGCCGTCGTGCAGTACCCCTCGCTGACCCGGTCCACGGTCCGGCACGTCGAGCTGCTGGCGCTCGCGCCGGCCCGGCTGATGCTGGTGCTGATCACCGACACCGGCCGCGTCGAGCAGCGCCTCGTCGACTGCCCGCACCCCATCGGGGACGCGTCCGTGGCCGATCTGCGCGCCCGGCTGAACAGCCGGGTGGTGGGCCAGCGCTTCACCGAGGTCCCGCAACTGGTGCAGGACCTGCCCGAGTCCTTCGACGCGGAGGACCGGGGCACGGTCTCGGTGGTGCTGTCCACGCTGCTGGAGACGCTCGTGGAGGAGACCGAGGAACGGTTGATGATCGGCGGTACCGCCAACATCACCCGCTTCGGTCCGGACTTCCCGCTGACCATCCGGCCGGTGCTGGAGGCCCTGGAGGAGCAGGTCGTCCTGCTGAAACTGCTGGGCGAGGCCAAGGACCCGGGCATGACCGTGCGCATCGGTCACGAGAACGCCCACGAAGGACTTAATTCCACTTCGGTGGTCTCCGTCGGCTACGGTTCCGGCGGCGAGGCGGTCGCCAAACTCGGCGTGGTCGGACCGACCCGCATGGACTACCCCGGAACGATGGGAGCGGTACGCGCAGTGGCACGTTACGTCGGACAGATCCTCGCGGAGTCATAGTGGCGACGGACTACTACGCGGTCCTCGGCGTGCAGCGGGACGCCTCGCAGGACGAGATCAAGAAGGCCTTCCGCCGGCTGGCCCGCGAACTGCACCCGGACGTCAACCCGGACCCGAAGACGCAGGAGCGCTTCAAGGAGATCAACAACGCCTACGAGGTGCTGTCGGATCCGCAGAAGAAGCAGGTCTACGACCTCGGCGGGGATCCGGGCGGGGCCGGCGGAGCCGGCTTCGGAGCGGGTGGCTTCGGCAACTTCTCCGACATCATGGACGCCTTCTTCGGCACGGCCTCGCAGCGCGGACCGCGCTCGCGGACCCGCCGGGGACAGGACGCGATGATCCGCCTGGACATCGACCTGGAGGAGGCCGCGTTCGGCACCACCAAGGAGATCCAGGTCGACACCGCGACGGTGTGCGGCGGGTGCAGCGGCGAGGGCGCCGCGCCCGGCACCTCGGCGCAGACCTGCGACATGTGCCGCGGCCGGGGTGAGGTGTCGCAGGTCACGCGTTCCTTCCTGGGCCAGGTCATGACGTCGCGGCCGTGCCCGCAGTGCCAGGGCTTCGGCACGGTCGTGCCCACCCCGTGCCCGGAGTGCGCGGGTGACGGGCGGGTCCGGTCGCGGCGCAGCCTGACGGTGAAGATCCCCGCCGGCGTCGACAACGGCACCCGCATCCAACTGGCAGGCGAGGGTGAGGTCGGCCCGGGCGGCGGTCCGGCCGGTGACCTCTACGTGGAGATCCACGAGAACCCGCACGGCGTCTTCCAGCGCCGGGGCGACGACCTGCACTGCACGGTCACCATCCCGATGACTGCGGCGTCACTGGGCACCCAGTGCCCGCTGGACACGCTGGACGGGGTCGAGGACATCGACATCCGTCCCGGCACCCAGTCGGGCCAGTCCATCCCGCTGCACGGCCGCGGTGTCACGCACCTGCGCGGCGGCGGACGGGGCGACCTGATCGTGCACGTCGAGGTGATGACGCCCTCGAAGCTGGACGCCGAGCAGGAGGAACTGCTGCGGCGGCTGGCGAAGCTGCGCGGCGAGGAGCGTCCCACGGGTCAGTTCCAGCCCGGCCAGCAGGGCCTGTTCTCCCGGCTGAAGGACGCGTTCAACGGCCGCTGAGCCCTTGGCGTCCTCCTCACCGGGCGGCCCGCGGCGCACCGCCGCGGACCGCCCGGGGCCCGGCCGCGGGTGCGTGGCAGGATGAGGACATGTCCTCCGTCCTGACCACGCTGTCCGAGCATCCCGTCGTGCAGGCCCCCATGGCGGGCGGCGCCTCCTGCCCGGAGCTGGCCGCGGCCGTGTGCGAGTCGGGCGGCCTCGGCTTTCTCGCCGCCGGATACAAGACGCCGGAGGCCATGTACGAGGAGATGAAACAGCTGCGCGGCCTCACCTCCCGCCCGTTCGGGGTGAACCTCTTCATGCCGCAGCCGTCCACCGGCCCCGGCAGCGACACCACCGCGGCCGTGGAGGTTTACCGCGAGCAGCTCGCCGGGGAGGCCGCCTGGTACGAGACCCCGCTGGGTGATCCCGAGCAGGGCGGCGACGACGCCTACGAGGGAAAGCTCGCCATCCTCTACGACGACCCGGTGCCGGTGGTGTCGTTCACCTTCGGCTGCCCGTCCCGCCAGGTGCTGGAGAACTTCACCAAGGCGGGCACCTTCACCGTCGTCACCGTCACCTCCGTCGCCGAGGCGCAGGCCGCCGAGTGGTCGGGCGCCGACGCCGTCTGCGTACAGGGCATCGAGGCCGGCGGCCACCAGGGCACCCACCGCGACCACACGCAGGCCGAGGGGCTCGGCTCCGGAGTCGGGCTGCTCTCCCTGGTGACCCAGGTCGGCGAGGCGGTACGGCTGCCGATGATCGCGGCCGGCGGCCTGATGCGCGGCGGGCAGATCGCCGCTGTGCTGGCCGCGGGGGCCGCAGCCGCGCAGCTCGGCACGGCCTTCCTGGTCTGTCCTGAGTCGGGCGCCAACGTCCTCCACAAGCAGGCCATGACCAGTCCGCTGTTCACCCGCACCGAGCTGACCCGGGCGTTCTCCGGCCGACCGGCACGCGGCCTGGTGAACCGGTTCATGCGGGAGCACGGCCCGTACGCGCCGGCCGCCTATCCGCAGGTCCACCACCTCACCGCGCCGCTGCGCAAGGCGGCGGCGAAGGCCGAGGACCCGCAGGGCATGGCGCTGTGGGCCGGGCAGGGCCACCGGCTGGTGCGGGAGCTGCCGGCCGGTCAGCTGGTCGGTGTGCTGGCTGCCGAGCTGGCGGTCGCCCGTGACGAGCTGGCCGGGCAGGACGCCTCGTGACGGCTCCGGTCTTCGTGGTCCCGCCGGAGCGGCTGGCCGCCGGCACCGTGCTCGTGGACGGCCCGGAGGGCCGCCACGCGGTGTCGGTGCGCAGGCTCAGGGCCGGCGAGCAGGTGGTGCTGACGGACGGCGCCGGCACCGGCGGGCACGGCACGGTCAGCTCCGTCGAGGGCAAGGACCGGTTGGAGGTGACGGTCACCGAGATCCGTACCGAGCCCCTGCCGCGACCGCGGATCACCGTGGTGCAGGCGCTGCCCAAGGGCGACCGCGGTGAGCTGGCCGTGGAGATGATGACGGAGACGGGCGTGGACGCGGTGGTGCCCTGGGCGGCTTCGCGCTGCGTCACCCAGTGGCGGGGCGAGCGGGCCGCCAAGTCGCTGGCCAAGTGGCGCGCTACGGCCCGCGAAGCCGGCAAGCAGTCGCGCCGGCTGCGCTTCCCGGCGGTCGGTGAGCTCGCCGACACCCGGGCGGTGACCGCGCTGCTCGGCGCCGCGGACTTCGCCGCGGTGCTGCACGAGGAGGGCAGTCGCCCGCTCGCCGAGGCCGAACTTCCAGACGCCGGCGAGGTGGTGCTGGTGGTGGGCCCGGAAGGCGGCGTCTCACAGGCCGAGTTGGCCGCGTTCGAGGAGGCCGGTGCGCATCCCTACCGGCTCGGGCCCAGCGTGCTGCGCACCTCCACCGCGGGCACCGCCGCCGCCGCGCTGCTGCTGGGC
>NZ_BAAHCA010000365.1:0-4582 GCF_054776295.1 Streptomyces sparsus | reverse complement strand
GGTACCGGGCGCCGCGTGCGGGTGGCCGTGCGCAGGTCGTCGAGCAGGTGCTCGTACCGCTCCGCGACCTGCTCTGGCGCGTAGCGTTCGGCGGCGCGCTGCCGGGCGACCCGGCCCATCCGGACCCGCAGGTCCCGGTCCGCCATCAGCTCGCCCAGGGCGGCGCCGAGGGCCGCCACGTCGTTGCGCGGTACGAGCCGACCGTTCTCCCCGTCCTGGATGATCTCCGCCGGTCCGTGCGGGCAGTCCGTGCTCACCACCGGGAGACCGCACCGCATGGCCTCCACGATGGTCATGCCGAAGGACTCCTGAGCCGAGGAGACCGCGGCGACGGAACCCTTCACCCACTCCGCCTCGATGGGGGCGGCCGGGCCCATCATCAGTGCGCGGTTGTGCAGTCCGAGCCGGTTGATGTGGCGGGTGACGGCCGCCCGGTCGGCGCCTTCGCCGTAGATGCGCAGGGTCCAGTCGGGGAAGTCGGGGCTGACCCGGGCGAAGGCGCTGACCAGCATGCTGAATCGTTTGGCCTTCACGATGCGGCCGGCCGCCACCACCACCTTCGACTCGCCGTCCACCGGTGGCAGGCCCGGATCGGGCACCGAGTTGGGGATGGACAGCACCCGGGTGCCGGGCAGGTGCAGGCCGGCCCGATGGGCCCGGGCGTCGGCCTCCGTCATGGTCACCAGCGCGTCCAGCCCCGGGTAGTGGCGCTGGAGGTCCATGCGCAGGTGGTGCGGGTGCCGGTTGTGCGTGAGGTGCTCCTGCCCCACGAGCACCGCCCGGCCGGGCCCGAAGCGGGCCAGCAGCACGTTGAGGCCGGTACGGGCGCTGAGGACGGCGTCGGCGTCCGTCCGTGCGAACCAGTCGAGGATGCGCTGCTCGGCCAGCCGGCTGTACTCGCGGGCGCGGACCTCGCTGGGCGGGAAGAGGACCCCCGGTGCCTTCTCCAGCGGGTCGTCGCGGTCGGCGGCGCCGCGCCGGCGGTCGACGAGCGGGATGACGGGCACGCCGGGGGAATCCGCGAGTCGCGGCGCGTCGCGGTGCCGGAAGACCGAGACCATCTCGACCTCGTGCCCACGGTCGGCCAGTGCCCGGGCCAGCGTGAAGGTGGTCCGGGTGGTGCCGCCGATGGCATAGGCGTTGTGGAGCAGCATGGAGATCTTCAAGGCATCGCTCCCCGCGGTCGTCCGGTCTGTCCGGTCGTCCGGTCGTCCGTGGTCTGCGGACGTCCGTGGTCGGTCCTCACCGGTACGGCAGCGGTGCCACCGTCCGGGGGCGACGGGCCCCCGCGCGGCTCGGCGGCGGTGCGGTCCGCACCGGTGCGGGGCCCGGGAGCGGCGGTGCCGAGCCTGAGCCCCAATCGCTAAGATAATCCGCTTAGTGGCGGAATCGTGGCTTCCGTCGCGCCACGCGCGCCCGCGCCGCCTCCGCCCGGCCACGGGACCCCGGTCGCACAGCCCCGGTACGGCCCCTGGATCGCCGTCCGCGAGGGCCGTACCGTCACCGCATGGACAGCGCGTCACCCGCCGAGCAGACCGGCCCGCACCCCGCCGCACGGACCGGCCCCCGCCCCGGTGCCGTCTTCGACCCCTGGTCACCGGAGTTCGTGGCCGATCCGTACCCGGCGTACGCGGACCTGCGGGCCGGCGGCCGGGTGCAGTGGTTCGAACGGTCCGGGCAGTGGCTGGTGCCGCACCACGCGGAGGTGAGCGCACTGCTGCGGGACCGGCGGCTGGGCCGGACGTACCTGCACCGCTTCACCCACGAGGAGTTCGGCCGCACCCCACCGCCGCCCGAGGAGGAGCCGTTCCAGACGCTCAACGGCCACGGGCTGCTGGACCTGGAGGCCCCGGACCACACACGGGTGCGGCGGCTGGTGGCGAAGGCGTTCACCCCGCGGACCGTGCGGCGGCTGGAGCCGACCGTGCGGCGGATGGCGGACGAACTGGCCGCCGCGCTGGTCGCGGACGGCGGCGGAGACCTGATCGAGCAGGTCGCCGAGCCGCTGCCGGTGACGGTGATCGCCGAGATGCTGGGCGTGCCCGCCGCCGACCGGCCGCTGCTGCGCCCCTGGTCGGCGGACATCTGCGGCATGTTCGAGCTGCGGCCGGGCCCGGAGTCGGTGCGCCGGGCGGTGCGGGCCTCGGTGGAGTTCTCCGGTTACCTGCGGCAGCTGATCGCCGAGCGCCGTCGCGCGCCCGGTGAGGACCTGGTCAGCGCGCTGATCGCGGTGCACGACGACGGTGAGCACCTGTCCGAGCAGGAGATGGTGTCCACCTGCGTGCTGCTGCTGAACGCCGGCCACGAGGCGACGGTGAACACCACCGGCAACGGCTGGTGGACGCTGTTCCGCAACCCGGCGGAGCTGGCGCGGCTGCGGCAGGCGCCGCGGCTGCTGCCGTCGGCGCTGGAGGAGCTGATGCGCTACGACACGCCGCTCCAGATGTTCGAGCGCTGGGTGCTGGACGACATCGAGATCGACGGCACGGTTGTGCCGCGCGGTGCCGAGCTGGCGTTGCTCTTCGGTTCCGCCAACCGGGACCCGGAGCGGTTCGCCGACCCGGACCGACTGGACCTCGGACGGCGGGACAACCCACACCTGACGTTCGGCGCGGGCATCCACTACTGCCTGGGGGCGCCGCTGGCCCGGCTGGAGCTGGCCGCCTCCTTCGAGGCGCTGCTGGAGCGTGCCCCCGGGCTGCGTCCGGCGGCGGAGCCGGAGTGGAGCCCGGGGTACGTCATCCGGGGACTGCGAAAGCTTTTGGTGGAGGTGTGAGGGGGGGCTTTCTCACACCTCCACCTGACAGTACGGAGCGGCGCCGCGCGGTGTTCAGTCGAGGAACGAATGGATCTGGATCGTTTCGTCGCGGCCCGGTCCGACGCCGATCGCGGAGATCCGCGCGCCCGACATCTGCTCCAGCGCCTTGACGTAGTCCTGGGCGTTCTTCGGCAGGTCGTCGAAGGTCTTGGCCTTGGTGATGTCCTCCGACCAGCCCGGCAGCATCTCGTAGACCGGCTTCGCGTGGTGGAAGTCGGTCTGGCTGTAGGGCAGTTCGGTGACGCGCCGGCCGTCGATCTCGTAGGCGACGCAGACCGGGATCTGCTCCCAGCCGGTGAGCACGTCGAGCTTCGTCAGGAAGAAGTCGGTGAGGCCGTTGACGCGGGTGGCGTAGCGGGCGATGACCGCGTCGAACCAGCCGCAGCGGCGGTCGCGCCCGGTGGTGACGCCCTTCTCACCGCCGATGGTGCGCAGCGCCTCACCGTCGGCGTCGAGCAGTTCGGTGGGGAACGGTCCGGCGCCGACCCGCGTCGTGTAGGCCTTGAGAATGCCGATGACCCGGCTGATCTTCGTCGGGCCCACCCCGGCGCCGGTGCAGGCGCCGCCCGCCGTCGGGTTGGAGGAGGTGACGAAGGGATACGTGCCGTGGTCGACGTCCAGCAGGGTGCCCTGGCCGCCCTCGAAGAGCACGACCTTGCCCTCGTCGATGGCGTTGTTGAGCACCAGCGTCGTGTCGCAGACGAAGTCCCGCAACTGGTCGGCGTAACCGAGCAGTTCCTCGACGACCTGGGCGGAGCTGATCGCCCGCCGGTTGTAGAGCTTGGCCAGAACCTGGTTCTTGAAGTCCAGCGCGGCGTCGACCTTCTGCACCAGGATGGACTCGTCGAAGAGGTCCTGGACGCGGATGCCGACACGGTTGATCTTGTCGGCGTAGGTCGGGCCGATACCGCGCCCGGTGGTGCCGATCTTGCGCTTGCCGAGGAAGCGTTCCGTCACCTTGTCGATCTCGGTGTGGAACGGAGTGATCAGGTGCGCGTTGCCGCTGAGCAGCAGCTTGGAGGTGTCCACGCCACGCTGTTGCAGCCCGCTCAGCTCGGAGAGCAGGACCGCCGGGTCGACGACGACGCCGTTGCCGATGACCGGCGTGCAGCTGGGGGAGAGGATCCCGGAGGGGAGCAGGTGGAGCGCGTACTTCTGGTCGCCGACGACGACCGTGTGGCCGGCGTTGTTGCCGCCCTGGAAACGCACCACGTAGTCCACGGAGCCACCGAGCAGGTCGGTGGCCTTCCCCTTGCCCTCGTCACCCCACTGAGCACCGAGCAGCACAAGTGCGGGCACAGGCGTACACCCCTTCCGGGCGGGGCATGTCCAACGTGCGCAAGTGGCGTGATTGCCGCTTGCCAAGCGGCTCGACACCACAAGAGCCGTGGACCGGTGCCCCGGATAGACGAAGCCCCTGGCGCAACAGCGGCAGCAGGGGCTCTTGCACCGAGAGGTTACCTGAGGAAGGACGAAGGTGTCGGCTCCAGACCTGCTCGTGGTCGTCTGCCCGGCCGCCCGGCACATCGACGGTGAGTCCGTGCGGATCGCCAGGGATGTGCTGCGGGCGGTCGCGCCCGGACTGAAGTTGTGCCTGCCGGAGCACCGGGAGGACCTGGCCGGGGTGCTGTCCCGGCGGGGCAGTCGCCGCCCGGTGGTGGTCGGCGACCACCGGGCGCTGCTGTGGGCCGTGCAGCTGCTGCACCGTGAACGGCTGGCCGGCGGCCGTCGTGGCGGGCGGGAGTCGACGGCGCTGGCGGTGGT
>NZ_BAAHCA010000364.1:0-4587 GCF_054776295.1 Streptomyces sparsus | reverse complement strand
GTGGGGCCGCTCAGTCGAAGGGGCGGGCCGGCCAGGGGGCGTCTGCGGGGCGCAGCGCCTCGATGCCGTCCCCGGCGAGCGCGGCGCTGAGCGAGAGCACCCCCACGGCCAGGCAGTTGTTGTGCAGGTCGCCGGCGAGCACACCGCGGACCAGGTCGGGCAGCGGCACCCGGGCGATCTCCATGTCGGACTCCTCGTCCGCCACCTCGAAGCGCTCGCCCGTCGCCTCGGTGAGCTCACGGGCGAGGAAGATCCGTACCGCCTCGTCGCAGCCGCCCGGGGTGGTGTAGACGTCCGTCAGCACCCGCCAGTCGGCGGCCTTGACGTGGGCCTCCTCGTAGAGCTCCCGTTCGGCGGCGTGCAGCGGGTTCTCGCCCGGTACGTCCAGCAGGCCGGCGGGGATCTCCCACAGCTTGTGCCGGACGGGGTGCCGGTACTGGCTGAGCACCAGCACCCTGTCCTGCTCGTCGAGCGCCAGTACCGCGACCGAGCCCGGGTGCACCTGGTAGTCGCGGCCGGCGACGGACCCGTCGGGCATGACGACCTCGTCGGTGCGCACACTCGTCTTGGCCCCGACGAACGGGGTGGAGGACGCGACGACCGTCCAGTGCTCGGCGGTGTCCCGCAGTCCGGCTGCCATCAGGCCTCCTTCTCCGCGACGCGCTCGGCGTCCTTCTCCAGCCGCGCTACCGCGGCCTTGATGAGGCCGGCGAACAGCGGGTGCGGCCGGGTCGGGCGGGACCGCAGTTCCGGGTGGGCCTGGGTGGCGACGAGGTAGGGGTGCACCTCACGCGGGTACTCGACGTACTCGACCAGCTTGTTGTCGGGAGACGTGCCGCAGAAGTGCAGACCGGCCTTCTTCTCCAGCTCGCCCCGGTAGGCGTTGTTCACCTCGTAGCGGTGCCGGTGGCGCTCCTCCACGTAGGGCTCACCGCCGTAGACCTCCCGCACGATGGAGCCCTCGGCGAGCTTGGCCGGGTACATGCCCAGCCGCATCGTGCCTCCCATGTCGCCGTCACCGGCCACGATGTCCAGCTGCTCGGCCATGGTGGAGATGACCGGGTGGGCGGTGGCCTGGTCGAACTCGGTGGAGTTGGCGTCCTTGATACCGGCCAGGTTCCGGGCCGCCTCGATGACCACGCACTGCAGGCCCAGGCACAGGCCGAGCAGCGGCACGCCGTTGAGCCGGGCGTAGGTGATCGCCTCGACCTTGCCGTCCACGCCTCGGTCGCCGAAGCCGCCGGGAATGCAGATCGCGTCCACGTCGGCGAGCTGCTCGGCGGCGCTCGCGGCCGTCCCGCAGTCGTCGGAGGTGATCCACTTGATCTTCACCCGGGTCCGGTTGGCGAAACCGCCCGCACGGATCGCCTCGGTCACCGAGAGGTAGGCGTCGGGCAGGTCGATGTACTTGCCGACCAGCGCCACGGTGACCTCGTGGTCGGGACGGTGCACCCGGCCCAGCAGGTCGTCCCACTGGGTCCAGTCCACGTCCCGGAACGGCAGGTCCAGGCGGCGCACGACGTAGGCGTCCAGGCCCTCGCCGTGCAGGACCTTGGGAATGTCGTAGATGGACTTGGCGTCGATCGCCGCGACGACGGCCGCGTCGTCCACGTCGCACATCAACGAGATCTTGCGCTTGATGGCGGTGGGCACCTCGCGGTCCGCCCGCAGCACGATCGCGTCCGGCTGGATGCCGATGCTGCGCAGTGCGGCCACCGAGTGCTGGGTCGGCTTCGTCTTCAGCTCACCCGAGGGGCCGATGTAGGGCAGCAGCGAGATGTGCACGACGAAGACGTTGTCCCGGCCCACCTCGTGCCGGACCTGCCGCACGGCCTCCAGGAACGGCAGCGACTCGATGTCGCCGACCGTGCCGCCGACCTCGGTGATGACCACGTCCACGTCGTCGTTGGCCATCCGGCGGATGCGGTGCTTGATCTCGTTGGTGATGTGCGGGATGACCTGCACGGTGTCGCCCAGGTACTCACCGCGGCGCTCCTTGGCGATCACCGTGGAGTAGACCTGGCCGGTGGTGACGTTGGCGGAGCCGTCCAGGTCGACGTCGAGGAAACGCTCGTAGTGGCCGATGTCCAGGTCGGTCTCGGCCCCGTCGTTGGTGACGAACACCTCGCCGTGCTGGAACGGGTTCATCGTGCCCGGGTCGACGTTCAGGTACGGGTCGAGCTTCTGCATCGTCACCCGCAGTCCCCGGGCCTTCAGCAGGGCGCCGAGGCTGGAGGCGGTGAGCCCCTTGCCCAGCGAGGAGGCGACGCCCCCGGTGACGAAGATGTGCTTGGTCGTCATGGACTTCGGCGGCATGGCCAAGAGGGGGCTCCCGTGGTCGCGAGGTGAGTGCGGACCGGTCCCCGCTTCGTTCGGCCGGGGTACCGTCGCTGCGGTTCGGGGGTTTTCAGCCCTCCGCTCCACGGGCTACCAGGGTAACAGCAGCAGGCACGGGTGCCGTGAGGCCACGAGCGCCCCCGCCTCCGCACATTCGGTCAACGATGTCACGTCACGGCCCGAGGCGTCCTATCGTGACCATCGAGCGGTTCCCAGGTTCCGCGTCATATCCTGCCCGGATACCCGTTCAGGCAGGACTAGCTATCGTGAAAGCACGTCCCACGGGGCGTCACCGCTGTTCGACTGGAGATGCACGTGGCCGGGCGCATCGAGGATTACGCACTCATCGGGGACATGCAGACAGCTGCCCTGATCTGCAGGGACGGCAGCGCCGACTGGCTGTGCCTGCCCCGCTTCGACTCGCATGCCGTTTTTGCGGGGTTGCTGGGCACCGAGGAGCACGGCTTCTGGCGCCTGGGTCCGGCGCCGACCGACGGCGGTGAGCCGCCGTACGCGACCCGGCGCCGCTACCGTGGTGAATCCCTCATCCTGGAGTCGGAGTGGGACACCCCGCGCGGCACCGTGCGGGTGACGGATTTCATGCCGCCGCGAGACGGCGCCCCGCAACTGGTGCGCATCGTGGAGGGCGTCAGCGGCCGGGTGCCGATGCGCTCGTCGCTGCGCATGCGGTTCTCCTACGGTTGGGTCGTGCCGTGGGTCCACAAGGTGGACAACCGCACCGTGGCGGTGGCCGGTCCGGACTCCGTCTGGCTGGACACCGAGGTGGAGACGCACGGCGAGGACCTCACCACCTACTCGGACTTCACCGTCGGTCCCGGCGAGCGGGTCGCCTTCACCATCAGCTGGCAGCCATCGCACAACGGTCCGCCGCCGCTGCCGGAGCCGGAGGTCGCCCTGGAGGCCACCGACGTCTTCTGGCGCGACTGGGTCGAGCACTGCACGTACCACGGCCCGTACCGGGAGGCCGTGGTCCGCTCTCTGATCACGTTGAAGGCCCTCACCTACGCGCCGACGGGCGGCATCGTCGCCGCCCCGACCACCTCGCTGCCCGAGGCGATCGGCGGGGTCCGCAACTGGGACTACCGCTTCACCTGGCTGCGGGACGCCGCGATCACCCTCTCCTCGCTGCTGCGCACCGGCTACCACGAGGAGGCGCGGGCCTGGCGGGAGTGGCTGCTGCGCGCGGTCGCCGGGGACCCGGAGAACCTCCAGATCATGTACGGCATCGCGGGCGAGCGGGAGCTCGGCGAGACGGAGCTGACCTGGCTGCCGGGCTACGAGCAGTCGCAGCCGGTTCGGATCGGCAACGGCGCGGCCGGGCAGCTCCAGCTGGACGTCTACGGCGAGGTCACCGAGGCGCTGCACCTGGCGCACATGACCGGGCTCGCCCGCAACGACTACGCCAGCCTGCTCCAGCTGAAGCTGATCCACTACCTCGAGGACCACTGGGACGAGCCGGACGAGGGCATCTGGGAGGTGCGCGGTCCCCGGCGGCACTTCGTGCACTCGAAGGTCATGGCCTGGGTCGCCGTGGACCGTACGGTGAAGCTGATCGAGTCCGGCGAGGTGGACGGCCCGCTGGAACGCTGGCGGGACCTGCGCGACGAGATCCACCGGGACGTGTGCGAGAAGGGGTACGACAAGGAGCGCAACACCTTCACGCAGTCCTACGGTTCGAAGGAGCTCGACGCCTCGCTGCTGCTCATCCCGCAGATGGGCTTCCTTCCCCCCGACGACAAGCGCGTCATCGGCACCATCGAGGCGATCCAGCGGGAGCTGTCCACCCCGGACGGCTTCGTGCTGCGCTACCCGACGGCCGGTGTGGGCGCGGGCGTGGACGGACTGGAGGGTGAGGAGGGCGCGTTCCTGGCCTGCTCCTTCTGGCTCGCCGACGACCTGGCCATGATCGGCCGGGTGGACGAGGCCAGGCGGCTGTTCGAGAAGCTGCTGGGACTGCGCAACGACCTCGGACTGCTCGCCGAGGAGTGGGACTCCAAATTGCAGCGCCAGGTCGGGAACTTCCCGCAGGCGTTCAGCCACGTGCCGCTGATCGACACGGCGCTGCGGCTCACCACGTCCGGCGCGTACGGCGGCTGAGTCCGCGCCGCGGGACTCACACCGTTTCACCGCCTCGGGCTCGCCGCCGGTTCACCCGTCCGGCCGAGCGCGGGCGGGCGGGAACCGGCCCGTGGCGGGTCCGGTGCGCCTCCCGGGGCGCGAAGCGGCCGG
>NZ_BAAHCA010000363.1:0-4589 GCF_054776295.1 Streptomyces sparsus | reverse complement strand
GACCGGAGGGCGGGGCACCGCGACTCAGCCGACCGCCGTTCTGAGGGCCTCGGCCAGCCTGCCCGTCAGCGCCTCACCGGCCGGCAGTAGCGGCCCGCGGACAGGCCCGCCGGGCAGTCCCGCCGCCGCGAACAGCGCCTTGACGGCGACAGCGCCGGACACCTCACCCAGGACGGCGTCCACCAGCGGCATCAGCGCCAGGTGGCGGCGCAGCGCCTCGGCGTGGTCACCCCGGTCGAAGTGGTCCAGCACCGCCCGTACCTGCGGTCCGGCGACGTTCGCCACCGTGCTGACGCACCCGCGGGCGCCGATCGCGCGCAGCGGCAGGTTCTGCTCGTCGCTGCCGGAGTAGTAGGCCAGACCGGTCGCCGCAAGCACCCGTCCCGTTTTCATCAGGTCCCGCGCGCAGTCCTGCACGCCCCGGATCCGCGGATGCTCCGCGAGCCGCAGCAGGGTGCCGGGGTGCAGCGCGGTGCCGGCGCCGGTGCGGGCCGGAACGTCGTGCAGCAGCACCGGCAGGCCGCACGCGTCGGCGACGGTCGCCAGGTGGTGCGCGATGCCCTCCTGGGTGGGGCGGGCGTAGGAGGGCGTGGCGACACGCAGTCCGTGGGCGCCGGCCGCCTCGCAGGTCCGGGCCAGCTCCACGGTGTGCCGGGTGTCGGCGGTGCCCACCGCGGCCGTCAGCACCGCACGGTCGCCGACGGCCTCCACCACGGCGCGCAGCACGGTGAGCTTCTCCGCGTCGGAGGTCGTCTGCGACTCGCCGGTCGCGGCGCCCAGCACCAGCGCGTCGCAGCCGCCCCGGTCGACGAGGTGGGTGGCGAGCCGCTGCGCCCCCTCGACGTCCAGGGAGCCGTCCGGCCCGAACGGAGTGATCATTGCTGCGGCGACACGGCCGAAGGGTCCCGAATCCATGTCAGGAGTCTGCTGCGGCGGTGCCGTCGGCGTCCAACCGGGTCACCGGTGGCCCGCGCCGCCGCGCGGGCCACCGGAGGACGCGTCAGGGGACGAAGCGCAGCACCTGCGGGTCGTGGTCGCTCACCTGGTCGGCGAACTCCGCGTTGTTGTGCACGATGTCGTAGTCGAAGCGCCGGATGCCGGGGGAGACCAGCGTCTGGTCCAGGACCTGCGAGTTGCCCTGGAAGACGTAGGTGTAACGCTCCTTCGCGGGCAGCGAGTCCACCGCGCTGCGCAGCGCCCCGCCGGAGGTGAGCGTCTTGGTCGTGGCGGAGAACTCGAAGTCGTTGATGTCGCCGAGCACGACGTACCGGGCGTTGCGCTGGACGTCGCGCACGTCCCGGACGAAGGCGTTCACCGCGCGGGCCTGGGCGAGCCGCTGCACCTCGGAGGAGCGCACCGGCGGCTGGAAGCGGGCGTGCAGGGCCTGGTCGCCGCCCTTGGACCCGAAGTGGTTGGCGACGACGATGACCGGCCGGCCGCGGAAGGAGAACTCGCCGGCCAGCGGCTTGCGGCTGCTCTGCCAGGCGTCGTCCTGCGGCGCGACGCGGCCGGGGGAGTGGCTGAGGGCGGCCTTGCCCCGGTGCTTGACCACGTCCACCGCGGTGGTCGCGTCGCCGCCCGGGCGGTCGGTGAAGGAGACCCGGGCCGGGTTGAAGAGGAAGACGTTGCGGATGTTGCCGCCGGGCTGGCCGCCGTCCGCCTTGTCCTGCGGGTCGATGCCGCGCCAGTCGTAGCGCGGCCCGCCCGCGGCGACCACGGCGTCGGCGAGCAGTTCCAGGGTGCGGTCCGCGGCGACCGTGCCGTCGTCCACCGGTCCGCTGTTGTCCTGGATCTCCTCCAGCGCGAGGATGTCCGGCGTCGCGAGGTCGCGCACGATGCCCTCGGCGAGCCGCCGGAACTTTCCGGCGTCGTCGGCCGGGGAGAGGTTCTCCACGTTGTAGGTGGCGACGGCCAGTTCGGCGGACCGCTGCTTGCGGGTCTGCTCGCGCTCCAGGCCGCGGGACTCCACGGTGCCCAGGTCGCGTGCCGCCACCAGGTAGCCGCCGAACTGGTCGTAGTCCAGCGGGCCGGCGGTCGTGCCGGTCAGGGTGTCCCCGACGTCGGCCACCGGGAAGGGCCGCTCGGCGGCGGGCGTCAGCGAGGTGACCTTCAGACGGCCGGAGTTCTGCGAGTGGTAGGAGCCGTACCGGGTGCCGCCGCGGGCCGTCGGGTTGTCCTGCGGGCGCACGGTGACCCACATGTCGTGGTACCGGGACGTGGCGCCGACCACGCGGGCGTCGGCGATCCGCACGTGCATGCCCTCCAGCGACTCCAGCCGGTCGAGCGCGTACCACCGTGGGCGCAGCGGCAGGGCGTCGATGCTGCCGTCCTCACCGGTACCCCTGGGGGCGTAACGGGCGGGCAGGCTACGGGAGTCGAGCGTCACGGGGGCGGGCAGGGCGTGCCCGGAGGACACCACCGTCACCTGCGGCGCCGATATCTGGGTGCCGGACTGGTTGCCGGAGCCGGCGCCCCCCGGCGTGTACTCGCCGACCTTGCCGCTGACCCTCACGAGGTCACCCGGGGAGACGGTGAGCGGGGTGGAGCCGGTGAAGACGAAGATGCCCTCGCTGGTCGCCGCGTCCCGGTCGGGCCGCGGGTCCTGCATCCAGAAGCCGCGGGAGCCGTAGGTCCGCACGCCCGTCACGATGCCGGTGACGTCGCTCACGGAGGTGCCGTTCAGCGGCGAGACGCGGGTGTCGCCCTGGATGTCGTGGATCCTGGTCCGGTCGGGCTCCGCGACGGGTGCGGCCACGGCCTGCGCGGTCAGCAGTGAGGAGGCCAGCGCGGTGACGGTCAGCGCACCGAGCGCGGCGTTGCGGCGAGTGGTCAAGGGTCCCTCCGGGGACAGTGGTGAAGCACCTGGCGAGCCTCACAAGGGGGCACGGCTCGTTTCTACGCGCGTAAAACTCGCGGACCGGACGGGAGTTGTCAAGGGACGCAGGGAAGACGCCGGGGTACCGCAGGGTGAACCCGGCGGGATGAGGCGAAACCCGTCTAGGCTGGGGCACTGCCACCGTCAGTGCCCACCGAGGAGCCCGAAAACCCATGTCCGGTGACGCCCGTCCTCCCATGCCCCCCGTGCTTCTGCCCGCGGACGCCGAACTCGCCAGGGCGGCGCTCGCGGCCCCCCTGCTGGCCCGCGCGGCGGACCTCGCCCGGTGGGCCGGGGACGGGATCCGGGTCGGGGCCGGAGGTGAACTCCTCGACGAGCAGCTGAAGTCGGCGGCGGAACGGCTCGGCTCCGGCAGTGACCCCGAGGGTCCGGCACTGGCCGCCGAGGCGTGGAGCCTCGCCGTGGACACCGGGCTCGTCGAGATCGAGGAGGACGCCGACGCCGAACCCACCCTGGAGAGCGACGAACCGGTCGGCACCGCGACCCCTGGCGAGGAGCTGCGGCTGCTGACCGCCGGCAGCCCGGCCGACGTGCTGGAGATCTGGCTCGGCGCCCTGGAGACGGTGCTCGCCGACGCGGCCACCCCCAGCCTGGAGGACCTGCTGGGCGGCATCGAGGGCGCGTTCGGGGACGACGGCGGCCTCAACCCGGACGCGGTGAACCCGGACGACCTGGAATGGGACCCGGAGGAGGAGGCCGCGTTCCTGGACGGCGCGCTCGGCAACCTCTACCTGCTGACCGCCACCGACCCCGCGGTACTCGCGGGCGAGCCCGTACCGCTGCCGGTACTGGCCGCCTCGATGGTGGTGCCGGACGGCGCCGAGGAGATGGCGGAACCGAGCGACGACGTGCTCGAGGAGGTCTCGGCCGTCATGATGCGGCTCGACGAGCAGTTCCGGCTGCTGGCACCGCTCGGCCCCCTGGAGTACCGCCCCGTCGACGAGTCCCTGATCACCGACGCGGACGAGGCGGCCGACGAGCCCGACGAGGACGAGGACCCGGAGCGTTACGGTCTGGTGCGGCTGACACCTCTGGGCGTCTACGGGGTGCGCGCCCGGATGCTCGACGCCGGCCTGACGGCGCCCGCCGTGGGTGAACTCGCCGACGCGGACGCCGCCGAACTGCTGGGCGCGCTGCCCGGCTACCCGGAGACGGCCGCCCAGGCCGAGATCGAGCAGTGGCTGGACGGCCGCGACCGGACGGCCGCCGCCCGGGATCTGCTGGCCGCCGCGCGGGGCGAGGACCCGGAAGCGCCGCGCCGCAGGCTGCACTGCCAGCAGGCGCTGTCGCTGATCGACGCGACGGCCGAACCGGCCCTCCGCGAGGTGCTGGACGATGCCCAACTCGGCGGGCTGGCCCGGGTCTGGCTGGCCGAGCACGGCATCACCGACGTTCCCCCGCCGGGGGAGGAGCTGGTCTTCTGGCTGACGGTCGACAC
The DNA here is from genome assembly GCF_054776295.1 of Streptomyces sparsus. NCBI lineage: Bacteria > Bacillati > Actinomycetota > Actinomycetes > Kitasatosporales > Streptomycetaceae > Streptomyces > Streptomyces sparsus. The sequence goes on along the minus strand of NZ_BAAHCA010000363.1, from coordinate 255 downwards.
GCTGGCGGCTCAGCTCGGCGGACCGCAGGACGAGTCCCAGGCGGAGGAACTGCGCGAGCTGGTGCAGGGTCTCGTCGACCAGCACAGCGGCTTCTTCGACAAGGTGTGGCGGGTGCCGCACCCGGCGACCGCCGAGGTGCTGGACGCTGTCGCCCGCCTGCACCCGGACCGCGCCGCGGCCAAGGAAGCCCGCAAGGCCGCCTACCGGGCCCGCTCCCGCAGCACGGACGCCCGCGCCTGACGGGACGGGTCTGG